>JAGOXX010000131.1 GCA_018059485.1 Aeromonadaceae bacterium
TCGGCGGCCGCGGCATCGAGAATATCCGGTTGGGCCGCCAGCGCGGTTTCAATCACCTCGCGCAGCACTATGGCTGGCATCACGGCACTGGCCAGCTTGTTGGCCAGCTGAAAACTTAAGGCCGAGCGCAGCGAATCATGGTTGAGAATGGTCGAATGGAAGAAACTGGCCAACATAGGCTCTTCGTTCACTAGGATCAGGGCCTCGGTTCGGATCTTGTCCCAGGTTTGTTGCTGCTTGCAGGCCATAGTTCATCCTTGTCCTTCGGGTGATAACAGAGTGACGCGTTCGTGCCCCACCATCGAGATGGGATCCATGTGAATGATGACATCCGCTCCCGGATACTGCTCCAGGATCAGCGCCTCGGCCTGATCGGCCAGGTCGTGCGCCCGCATCAACGGCAAGGTGTCATCTAGCTCCAGATGTAACTGGATGAAGCGTAAAGGACCCGCCTGACGGGTCCGCAAGTCATGAATGCCATGCACGCCTGGTACCGACTTCACCAGTTCAACGATCTGTGCCCGCTCCCCATCGGGTAGCTGACGGTCAAGCAGGGTCTGAACCGCCTCGTAGCCGATTTCCAGAGCCCCCTTCAGGATGAAGAGACCCAGCAAAATGGCAAACAAGCCATCGGCCCACAACCAACCATACCAGGAGCAGCCCAGCGCCAGCAGCACACCGATATTGAACAGGACATCGGATTGATAGTGCAGACGGTCGGCTCGGATCGCCTGACTCTGGGTCTTCTGCACCACCAGGCTTTGAAACGCGACCAGCACCAGGGTCAGCGCCAGAGAGCCGACCGTGACCCAGAGACCTATGTCGAGGTTTTTTAAGGGTTCCGGATTGATCAGCCGCGAGATCCCGTTCATCACCAGCACCAAGGCCGAACCGGTAATGAAAGCGGCCTGAGCCAGGCTGGCCAGCGACTCGGCCTTGCCGTGACCGAAGCTGTGGTCATGGTCGGCGGGTGTCAGTGAGTAGCGCAACGCGAACAGATTGATCAAGGAGGCGCTGATATCCATCAGCGAATCGGTCAGCGAGGCCAACAGGCTCGAGGAGCCGGTCATCAACCAGGCAACCAACTTGGCCAGGATCAGGATCCCGGCCGTCGCCGTCGATGCCAGACCGGCAAGAGTCACCCAACGGGAGTAAGAGGCGGTGGTCACAGAGTCATCCTCGACAAATCGGGAGGTAGTCCGTACCTCCAATTGTGAATAGGATCACTATCATACCTGTTGGCGAAGCGAGGACAATCCTTTCCCTGCAGATGCGGCGGCCGTTTCCTCGACGCCCGCACTTGGTTATCCTTAGCGCCCTGCCTCACCCTCTGGAGTCCGCATGCTGCACATAGTGCTGTTTCAGCCCGAAATCCCGCCCAATACCGGCAACATCATCCGTCTGTGTGCCAACACTGGGTACCATTTGCATCTGATTGAACCACTGGGATTTGCCTGGGATGACAAGCGAGTGCGCCGCGCCGGTCTCGATTATCACGAATTTGCCGATGTGCGCCGCTATCCGGATCTGGCGAGCTGCCTGGCCTCACTACCGGAGAGCCGGGTCTTTGCCTGTACCACCAAGGGCAAGCACTATCCATCCGATTGCCAATTCCGCGCGGGGGATGTGCTGCTGTTTGGCCCCGAGACTCGCGGGCTGCCGATGGAGGTGATCGAGAGTCTGCCAGCGGAGCAACGGCTACGGATCCCGATGCAAGCCAACAGCCGCAGCATGAACCTCTCCAATGCGGTGGCCGTTTTCGTCTACGAAAGCTGGCGTCAGCTGGGATTTCCCGGCGCCTGCTGAACCGGCTGGGTTGCGTGGTACCAGCTGGCCATGCGAGGTCGGCTAAATGGCTCCGGATAACAGCTCAGCCATCACAGCGACTTAGGTGGCGCTAAGCTGACCCTCTGCGCCAGGGACGGCGCGGCGGAGCCCCCATGGATGGGTTCACGGCGTGTCAGCGTGCGCTACCTGGTCGATGGAGCATCATCAGGATCAACAAGTTAGTAGCAACAGGCAGGAACTCTCATCCAGTGGCTGCCGGGGCGAGTGAGCACTCGCCCCGGCCAGTCATCCTCGGAATCAGTGCCAGTTGCCGTTGCGGATCACGCCGACGGCCAGCCCCTCGATATTCAGGGTCTGCTCGGTCAGATCGACCTGGATCGGCTCCAGCTCTTCGTTTTCCGGCAACAACAACACCTGGTTGCCCTTGCGCTCGAAGCGCTTGACCGTCACCTCGTCATCGCCGACGCGGGCCACCACCACCTGGCCATTGCGCACCTGCTGGGTCTTGTGCACCGCCAACAGATCGCCATCCAGGATACCGATGTTTTTCATACTCATGCCGTGAACCCGCAGCAGAAAGTCGGCTCGCGGCTGGAACATGGCCGGATCGATCTGGTAGTGCGCCTCGACATGCTCGGTCGCCAGGATCGGCTCGCCCGCCGCCACCTGACCAATCAGGGGCAATCCGGACTCCTCTTCGGCCTCGTCATCCTGCAACAACTGGATGCCACGCGAAGTACCCGGCATGATGTGGATGACCCCCTTGCGGGCCAGCGCCTTGAGGTGTTCCTCGGCGGCATTCGCTGACTTGAACCCCAGGCGCAGGGCGATTTCTGCCCGGGTCGGCGGCATACCCGACTCCTGCATGCATTCCTTGATCAGTTCCAGCACTTCGTTCTGGCGCGGCGTCAGATTTTTCATATGGTTTGCCTGTCTATTTATACAGATAACTGTGAGTATATACAGGCATTTGCGAAGTGCAAGGCAAATGGCTTACCCAGACGGGGAGCGTGGCAATTCACGACAAGTCCGGCCAGTTTTGCTATGCTGGCGCCGCATTTTTTATTGAGGATACCTCTCTCATGTCCTTCGGCGCAGCACTGGTCAAAACCCTATGCCGTCTTCCTGTCCGTCTGCTGGTCAACCACAGCTCTCTCCCGGAAGATCCATTGACCCAGTTGGGTCTCGATCCATCCCGCCCCATCGTCTACGCCCTGAGCACTGAGTCGCTCAGCGATCTCTTGACGCTGGAGCTGTGTGCTGCCGAGTTGGGGTTACCCAGCCCGTTTGCCCCCTTGACGCTGCAAGGCAAGAGTCACCCTCGCTACGTCTGCCTGGATCGCCCGCCTCTGCCCTTTGGCATCAAACGCCGTGAACAACCCAAGCAGGCCGCCTTCCAGGAGTGGCTGGCCCTGCATGAACTAGACCCCCAGTTGGACATTCAGCTGGTTCCGGTAACCCTGCTCTGGCGCCGGGCTCCCGGCCGGGAGAAGCCACAACGCCTGCAGCCGCCGGCGCGAACGGCACCCAGTGCGCTGCGCAAAGCCTTCATCGTCGCCCTGTATGGCCGGGAAAATCGCGTGCGCTTTTCCCCCCCTGTCTCGCTGCGCGCCTTGGTCAATCAGCTAGGCACCGACGAAGTGGTCGCTCACAAACTGGCACGGGTGGCCCGCATCCATTTCAGTCGTCAACGCCAGGCTGCCAAGGGGCCTCGTCTGCCCGACCGCCAGGCCCTGTTCCGCGAGCTGCTGCGGAGCGACAACATAGTGCAGGCCATCCGCGAGCAGGCCAGCGCCGAGGGGAGCAGCGAAGAGGCTGTTCGCGCCCGGGCCCTGAGCTACCTCGACGAGATAGGCTCCGACTTCTCCTATCGCTTGGTTCGCTTCCTCGACTACTTCCTCGGCTGGTTGTGGAACAAGTTGTACCGCGGCATCACGGTGCGGGGTGGTGAAAAGGTTCGCCGTCTGGCCCGCGAGGGGCACGAGATCATCTACATCCCCTGCCATCGCAGCCACATGGATTATCTGCTGCTCTCCTACGTCATCTACCACCAGGGGATGGTGCCTCCGCATATCGCCGCTGGCATCAACCTGAACTTCTGGCCAGCCGGCCCCCTGTTCCGCCATGGCGGCGCCTTCTTCCTGCGCCGCAGCTTCAAGGGGGACAAGCTCTACAGCACTGTGTTCCGCGAGTACCTGAGCCAACTGTTCGCCCGTGGTTACGCCGTCGAATACTTCACCGAAGGGGGGCGTTCGCGTACCGGCCGTCTGCTGCAACCGAAGACCGGCATGATCGCCATGACGCTGCAGGCCCAGCTGCGCGGTATCCACCGTCCGCTGACCTTTGTTCCCGTCTACCTGGGCTATGAGCATGTGATGGAAGTGAACACTTACCTCAAGGAGCTCAAGGGCAGCCGCAAGGAGAAAGAGAACTTCTGGCAGGTGGTTGGCATTCTCGGCAAGCTGCGCAACTTCGG
>JAGOXX010000033.1 GCA_018059485.1 Aeromonadaceae bacterium
CATTCTGCACATAATTACGGGTTTCCTTGTAGGGAATGTTCTCAACCCAGACATCCATACTTTTGCCGCCGCTCTCTCGACGCCACTTGCGAACCCGTCCCGGCCCTGCGTTATAGGCTGCGGCTGCCAGAACCCGGTTACCACCGTAGTTGTCCAGTAGCTCCTTGAGATAAGCACTGCCGAGCCGGATGTTGACTTCAGGATCGATCAACTGTTGCCGCCCCGCCAGTGGGAACCCCATCTTTTTAGCCACATGGGCAGCCGTAGTTGGCATTAGCTGCATCAAACCACTGGCTCCCACTGGTGAGTGTGCTCTGTGGTACAAAGCGCTCTCTTGCCGCGCCAACGCATACAACAGACTCATATCCACACTCTGCAATTTGGCAAAGCGCGAAAATACATCACTCATCGGTGTCGGGAAGCGCAACTCCAGAACATCCCAAGCCTTGGCCCGAATGCTCGAAAGCACCGCCAAATCGTACCATCCAGTCTGCAATGCCAAGGCGCCGAGTTCTAACTTCTCGGCATGAGTCACAGCATCCATCAGGAATATCCACTCCGAGCGGGCCTGATCATGCTCACCTATTGCCAGTAACTCCTGCACACGCGCGACGGCACTCCACCGCGCCATCGCCTGCTGCAGACTCAAGGTTGCGGTGAGCGGCGTTGCATTGAGAGGCATTTTGGCCCCAACCCGATCGGCCGCGAGGAAACCGTAGTAACTGCGTTCATAGCTGGCTTGCCGATACAGAGCCATCGCGTGCTGTTTGCGTCCCAATGCCTCTTCGGCTCGCGCCAACCAGTAGGTCCAGCGCACATCGCTACGGGCCGTGTCGGGAATGCGTTGCACCCACAGCTTGACACCACGCCAATCACTTTCCCACACAGCCTGCCGCAGCCTCAGTTCGATCAGGGATGGATCATGCTGGCGACGGAGAGCCCGGTCCACCCAGCTGCGCTCATCACCATTGCGATCCAGCATCAGTTGTCGGGCAATGCTGCCCTCCACAGCCAGCACCTGTGCCGTCGTCAGTTGATAGCGCTGACGAGCCTGTGAGTACAGAGTACGCGCCTGTAACGGTTCGCGCTTGGCCAGACGTTGCAGCGCCAGCGTCGCCATTTCTGCGGAATCACCACCAACTGCTGCGGGCAAAATATCGAGTAGTTTTTCCGGCGTGTTATACAACTGAACCAGTCGATCCGCCGCGAGCTGATGCGTCGAGCCACTCAGCTCCCCCTGTAGATAGGCAAGCATCGACTCATTGCCACGACCGGGGAACACCAGCAGCATCCGCTGCCAGATCTTCTCCTGGGTCATACGCCCAGCCAATTTCCATTGCACAAACAAGGGTGAACACTCTCCGGGCCGAGAGCCGTTGTGCATCCAGATGTCATCAGCAAATCGATACGCAACCTCCTGCTCGCCAGTCGCCCAGCGCGCCATATAGTACTGGCAGCGCAACCCCAGGCTCCGTGGCTCCCCGTTGGCCAATTGCAGGTAGGCAGTCCACTTTTGCTCATCGGCCAGCAGTCGTAGGTAGCGAGCCTTCAGGCGCCCCGCCAGCAACCCCTGTTGGTCTTGTTCAACAAACCGGATCACTTCCGCCAGACGCGAAGAGTCCGGCCGCAGGTAGAGATCGTAATAGTCGATATACAGAGCCAGCGGGTAGTTTCCCAACTGCTGCCGCAGAGCTCTGGCCTCGGCTGGCTGCTGGGAGCGGATCGCCTGCAACGCAGAGAGGTATTGGTTCTGCTCTGATGTCAGGGCATGCGCCGGAGAAAGAAATGACAGGAAGATGAAGATCGAGATGAGAAGGCGGCAAGCGTTCAAAGGCAGGGATCCTGAGCTGGCAGATGAAATCTGGAGCCGAGTATACCAGAGCAGCACCGGGATGTGGTCACGCCAGACCAGCCTCTTGCCACGCAGAGACAAATTAGCATTTATGGCGGCGCAGATATTTTTCCAGCACATCGGCAGGTAATGGTTTGCTGGCCAGATATCCCTGGAAGAAGGTGCAGCCCTGCTTTTGCAGAAACTCGAGCTGTTGTCGGGTCTCGACCCCTTCGGCGGTAACATTGAAGTTCAGATGGGATGCCATCGCCATGACCGCTTCGACAATCGCCATGTTACTGGTGTCATGGGGAATATCTTGAATGAAGGAGCGATCGATCTTCAGCTCATCCACCGGCAACCGCTTGAGATAGCCAAGTGACGAATAGCCGGTACCAAAGTCATCGATCGAAAACGAAATCCCCAACTGCTTGAGTTCACTGAGCTTGTTGATGGTGTCTTCGGTATTTCCCAGCACGACAGACTCGGTGATTTCCAGGTTCAGTGCCGTTGGTTCCATGCCGGTAGCGGCCAAGACATCGTGAATATGCTCGACAAAATGGGTATGGTGAAATTGCTTGGCGCTGACGTTCACCGAGAGTTGCGGCAGATTGAAACCACTCTCCTGCCAGCGCACAAACTGGTTACAAGCCTCTAATAAGACCCATCGACCAATGTCGATAATCAAATCTGTCTCTTCAGCGATGGGGATAAATTCAGCCGGAGAAACCAGGGCTCGACCTGCCGGTTGCCAACGCACCAGAGCCTCGGCGCCCATCAACTCACCATTGTTCACCATATGCTGAGGCTGATAATGCAGCAGGAGTTCGTTGTTTTTCAGGGCAGCTCTCAGCTGGTTGTGAATCAATAAGCGCCGATCTGCCTGACGCTGCATCTCGGAATCAAACAGCCGCGTCATGCGGCGACCGGCCGACTTGGCCTGGTACATGGCCGTATCTGCCTGTTTGAGCAGATCGGCGGGAGTCTGATCCCGGGTCGGGAACAGGCTGATGCCGACACTGGCCCCTATGTGCAGATTCTGTTCCCGGAAATCATAAGGCATCGAAATCTGCTCGATAACCTGTTCCGCCACCATGGTCGCTTGCAGCTCTGCCTGCGCCGGATTGGCAGACAGTATCGGTAACAGCAAGACGAACTCGTCGCCACCTAAGCGCACCAGCAGATCGCCACGGCGCAGCAGTTGATTCAAGCGGATCGAGGCCTGTTGTAACAACCAGTCGCCGGTGGAGTGACCCAACGAATCGTTGATGGTCTTGAAATGGTCCAGGTCGATAAACAGCAAGGCACCGACCATGTCATTTTGCCGCGCGTGCAGAAAACTCCGCTCCACCTGTTCCATCAGATAGCGGCGATTGGGCAAACCCGTCAGATCATCGTAATAGGCCAGATTCTGGATCTGTTGCTGAGCCGAGCGCCGCTCCGACATATCTTCAAAGCAGATGACATAGTGGCTGATCGTGCCCCACTCATCGCGAACCGGAGACCAAGTCTCCCACTGCGGGTAGTGACGGCCAGTGGCATGTTGACGATTGACCTCGCCCTGCCAGCGCCCCTCGTTATCGAACGGAAACATACCGGACTGCAACCAGGGCCACAGCTCACTGCCCAACCGCTTGCCCAGGACGTATTGCATGCTATAGCCGGTAATATGGCAAAACGCGTGATTGACCCGCAGAACCATGAAATCCGGATCCGTGATGATGATCCCTTCATTGGTTTCAAATGCGACGGCAGACAGACGCAGCTCAGCCTCGGCCCGCAGCTGCTCCAGCTCGGCTGAGGCCCGATGCGCAATCAGTTGCTGCAGGCCAACCAAGGTCTGACGATCCGGCTCTACGCCCGGAGCAAACGTCAGAGCCAGATGGCCGATGATCTGTTGTTTGCTATCGCGCAGCGGCAAGGCCCAGTAAAAACCGGCGGCAGACAACGGCTCGGGGAGCTGCCCCTGACGGGCGCTAAAACTGGATAATTCAGGGTGCTGGTAGAGATGAACACAGCTGGTGTCAGCCAAGGGATAGCGCGCAAAACCTTCACCTGCCGGGCTTCCGGCACTGACAACGACACGAGCCCAGTGGGTCAGCGGTGGTGACTCCAGTTCAGCCAGCCAGGCATGACGAGCTTGCAGCACCGAGTGCAACTGCCGCACCAGCTCATCGAAGAAAGCCCGTCCGGTCTTGGACGAGAGAGAATAATTGATGCGCTCCAACTGCTGTTGGCGCAACAAAAGTGTCTGTTCCGTCGGGTTGTGTGCCAAAGACTCCAGGCTGCGCCCAGCCAAAAGAGCCAGTTGATTGAGCACAGGAGCATAGCGACTCAGTTGAACAGGATCCGCCTCCAGACGCTGGCAGCACAATAGGCCTTGCCAGCCGCCAGGTTCGCCAATGAGCGCCACCAGCAAGCATCCTTGCTGGCCTGTGACACTGAGTTGTTGCCAAAGCTCAGGATGCTGGGTAGACGAAACAGCCAGCAAGCCGTCTTGCAGACGCATCTGCAACCCAAGCTGCTGTTGATCCTGCTGTGAGAATACTCGCCCCATTAACCCGGAGCTGCCAAGCACATGAGAACAAATCAGGTCCGCCTGGTCCGGTGATGCAAGCCAAATGCTGACCTGGTGGGCTTCCACCATCTTTTGCGCTAACAAACAGAGCTGACGATAGAAGTAGAGTAATTCCCGGGCATGACAAAGGGCGACGACAGGCGCCGCCTCGGAGCTCATCAGAGGAGCGAAAGGGGGTGACACTAAGTCAGGCGACGATGATGAGGTTTCCAGGTAGGACGGAAGTGAAAACTCGGGAACATCATCAGCGACCAAATCCAGAAACTCTGTCAACTCATATCCAGAATGCAAACTCACACGAAACCTTTAGATGAAGAGATCTGGGCTGACAGGGCACAGATAACGGTTAAACCAGAGAGATACTGAATCAACCTGTTTTTAAGATGGCAAAATTCTGCCTGTAGCAACTGTCAGTGACAAGCCTTTTTTCCCCATTCCAACCCCAGGATCACAGAACCAGGTGCCAGCGTCGACCATACTGAATTTAGGCGATCCAGATCACACTTTACACCACGGTGGAATGAGTAATCTGAAGTCGAGATAAGAACAAGAACCAAGGGGGTTCATCATGATTATTGACATCACCAGCAAAGCTATCGACGTCACCCCAAACATCCGTGAACGGATTGCGTCACGCTTTGCCAAACTGGAGCGCCTGCAGGTGCCCCTCATTACCCCCCAAGTCATCATTATGAAAGAGGGTCTAGCATTCATCATTGAAGCCAAAATCGGGATCCCCAATGGTCAATTGTTTGCCCAAGCCGAGCACGAAGATCTCTACGCTGCCGTGACTCTGCTGGGGCAGAAGCTGGAACGCCAACTCACCCGCTATCTGGCCAAACCGGCAGCTCACCGCAGTAGCCGTTCTGGTAAAGAGCAGTGCCGAACAGGAGAACTCGCTCCCGCTGTCTAAATAGACCAGCAAAAGGGCGCCATCAGGCGCCCTTCTTCATGGTGACATGGCGCCGTCGCTTGCAACTTGTAGCCATTTGACGTATTGCTATAGCCACTAATTTGAGGACATATCATGACCCTGTGTACCGTACGATTTACCTTCCGTTGCTTTTTCCTGTTTACCCCGGCGTAAACACAGGAGGCGGCGTTCGTACCCACACCGATGAGTCATGACACGAACAGTTAAAAGCCTCCGCCAGCGGAGGCTTTTTTTACATCCGTTCAACCGCAGCTGCTAATATGCCCCACCGAGGCAGTAGGCAACTCACGGCCAAGCAAGGATGAATCCATCGATTCGGCGCTTGGCTCAGGCCCAGGATCTATACGTTTGAGGGAGTATTACATGGCCACACTGGAAACCATCCGGGATGAGATCACCCAATTGGATGGCGATTTATTGCGTCTTCTGGCTCGACGCAAGCAACTCAGCATCGAAGTGGCACGCAGTAAGCAGGTCGATCGGCGTCCAATCCGCGACCAGGCTCGCGAGCAGGAGTTGCTGGAAGGACTGATCCAGCAGGGGCGTCCGCAGGGGCTCTCCCCCCACTACATCAGCCAGATTTACCACCTGATCATCGAAGACTCAGTCCTGAGCCAGCAAGCCTACATTCAGGACCAACTCAATGCCGATCAACAGGGCAGCCTAACCAGTATTGCGTTTTTGGGGCCTCGCGGCTCTTACTCCAGTCTGGCCGCCCGCAAGTATCTGAGCCGACATACCGACCAGGTACTGGAGGCCAGCTGCAACAATTTCCAGCAGGTGATCGACGAGGTGGAATCTGGACGGGTGCAATACGGCGTGCTGCCTATTGAAAACACCAGCTCAGGCAGCATCAATGAGGTTTATGATCTGATGCAGCGCACCAGCCTCTCCATCGTCGGTGAATTGACTCTGCCGATCGAGCACTGCCTGCTGACAGCAATACCCACGGATATCAGCCAAATCACCACCATTTATGCCCACCCGCAACCGATTCAACAATGCTCGAACTACCTGCATGAGCAGATGAGTCATGTTCATCTGGAGTATTGCGACTCCTCTTCGGCCGCCATGGCCAAGGTGCAGGCCCAAGCAAGCCCGCACGCCGGTGCGCTCGGCAGTGCTGCCGGTGGTGAACTGTTCGGTCTGCATCCGATCGCCACCAATCTGGCCAATCAACAGGACAACATCACTCGCTTCATCGTCGTGGCTCGCAAGGCTATCGAAGTCGCCCCCCAAATCCCGGCCAAGACCACCTTGATCCTCTCCACGGCCCAGAAAGCCGGCTCCCTGGTTGAGGCTCTGTTGGTGCTGCGCAATCACAGCATCAACATGACCAAGCTGGAGTCGCGCCCGATGCAAGGCAACCCGTGGGAAGAGATGTTCTATATCGACGTGGCAGCCAACCTGAATGATCCGGCGATGCAGGCGGCACTCAAGCAGCTCAACGAAATTGTCCGTGCCCTCAAGGTATTGGGTTGCTATCCCAGTGAGGATGTGCGGCCAACGACGCTGCCCGAATATTTGGTTCCTACGGGCGAATAATCGGCCCGGAAAGACAAAAGGCGACCCTAGGGTCGCCTTTTGTTTAAGCTGGTTGCGAAACTACAGTGACTCGTGGTGACGGCTGTCATGAGCCTGAGCCAGCAACATCTTGCTTTCACGCAAAAACTGACCGGCGTAGTCTCCGAAAAACTCTGCGGCACGGTGGAAGGTCGCGATAAACCCATCCCGATCCGCAGCCTCCAACATGGTGATCGCCTCGCCCATCCGCTGATGGTAGCGACGGATCATCTGCACATTGCGGGGCGATGAGAGAATGATATCCGCATACAGAGCCGGATCTTGGGCAAACAGGCGACCGACCATGGCCAGCTCCAGCCGATAAATGGGGGAACTCAGAGCCAGCAAGCGTTTGAGATCCGCCTTCTCTTCACTCAAATGGACCCCGTAGACGAAGCTGGTGAAGTGACGCAGCGCCTGGATCAGGCTCATCGCCTCATCATGCTCCTCGGCGGTCACACTGTGCAGCCGAACTCCCCAGATGCGCATCTGATCCAGCAACCACTGATAGTCGGCTTCCTGCCGCCCGGCACAGTACACCACGACCTGCTTGGCCAGACTCGAAACATCCGGACCAAACATGGGGTGCAAGCCCAGAACAGGCCCTGGGTGGACCGCCAACATATGCTCCAGCGGCTGACTCTTGACACTGGTCAAGTCCACCAAAACGCAATCGGCAGGCAGCATCTTCAGCTTATCAATCACCTCACAGGTGGCATCGATAGGCACAGCCACAACGACCATGCCGGCGCGACTGAGCATCTGCTCGGCCTGAGGCCAGTCATTGCGCTCCAGGATCTCGACCTGATAGCCCGAAAGGCGGAACATGTTGACGAACAAGCGTCCTAACTGACCCGCCCCACCAATTACCACGATCGAACGTAGCTCTGGGCGAACACACTTGAAGCCGGAATCATTTTCGCTGCTATAAGACTCGCGCATGACACGACGCAGCACATCTTCAATCAAATCGGCAGGTACACCCTTGGCCGTCGCCTCGGCACGACGTTTGGCCAACATGGCCGCCTCACGATCGGGGGCGTAGATGGGCAACCCGTGACGGCTCTTGACCTCGCCTACTTCGGCAACCAGTGCCAGACGCTGAGCCAACAACGCAACTAACTGCTGATCCACCGCATCAATCTGATCCCTCAGGGCGTTTAATTCTTCATTCATCCTTTAACCATCCCAAAAAAAGCTCCGGCCTTGACCGGAGCTCATTATGCGGTCCAATCAGGGCTGGAGTCGAGCCTTGAGCGGCCCCTTCAGCTCATCATGACAGGTGGCCAACAGTGTCGCTGTTGCCTCCCAATCAATGCAGGCATCCGTGATTGAGATGCCATACTGCATCTGGCTCTTGGGTTGTTCACTGGATTGACTCCCCGCCCCCAGGTTGGATTCGAGCATGATACCGAGGATCGAGGTGTTGCCATCCTGGATCTGATGGATGACATTGGCTGCAACCAGAGGTTGCAACTCATGGTTCTTGCT
Source organism: Aeromonadaceae bacterium (assembly GCA_018059485.1). Lineage (GTDB taxonomy): Bacteria > Pseudomonadota > Gammaproteobacteria > Enterobacterales > Aeromonadaceae > Pseudaeromonas. Next base: position 8,398 of record JAGOXX010000033.1, read on the forward strand.
GGAGTTACCATGGCTGCAGTCAACCACCAGTCGAGCCGGCAGCTTGCCTTTGGCCAGCGCCTGTTCGGCCAAAGATACGTTGACCGAATCGTAATTTGGATGCTTGCCTCCGCGCAGGATCACATGACCATCCGGATTACCTTGAGTCTGCAGCAGGGCAACCTGCCCCTGCTGATTAATCCCCATGAAGGTGTGAGGCGCCGCCGCAGATTTCAGGGCATTGATCGCCGTTTCCAGATTGCCATCGGTGCCATTCTTGAAGCCTACCGGCATCGAAAGCCCCGAAGCCATCTCGCGGTGCGTTTGCGATTCGGTCGTCCGGGCGCCGATAGCCGACCAGGAGAAGAGATCCGCCAGGTATTGCGGGCTGATCGGATCCAGAGCCTCGGTTGCCAGGGGCAGTCGCAGCTCAGCCAACCAGGTCAACAACTCACGCGCTTTGGTCAGCCCGAGTTCGATGTCAAACGAGCCGTCCAGATTCGGGTCATTGATGAACCCCTTCCAGCCCACAGTCGTCCGCGGCTTTTCAAAATAGACCCGCATGACAATGTAGAGGCTGTCTGCATAACGATCATGCAACTCCTTGAGACGCTGTGCATACTCCTTCGCCGCATCCATGTCGTGAATCGAACAGGGACCACAGACCACCAGCAGGCGGTGATCCTTGCGCTGAATGATGTTGGCTATGGTCTGACGAGCATTGGCGATGAACTCCAAGGCATCGGCAGATACCGGAACCCGCTCCTTCAGTTCGGCCGGAGTCATCAAGACACTTTCGGACTGGATATAAACGTTGTTCAGACTATCTCTATGCATGATGGCAACCAACCTAGTAAACTTTTCTTTACACAAATAGTGCAACTGGACTGACCTTTGATTGTTGACACAAGACAGTTTTCGCACTAGCGATTTCCCACACCTTACCAATCCGCTACCGATTTGCAAGTGCTGTTTCAAGAGACAGATACAAGAAGGCCCCGAAATACGGGGCCTTCTTGTATCCGTTGGGAGATCAATCGATCTCATCCATGTATTGATCGAGAGCACCATCATCCGAGTTCTGCTGCTCACCGGATGGTAATGCCGATTTGGGCCGTCCATCCTGCACCTTCGCCTCTTCATACTGCAGATAGAAATCTTTAGCCGAACCATAGGGATCCAGCGAGTTGTCTAATACGGCTTCCTGCTGCACAAGGCGGGAGCGGCTGTCCAAACCATCAACAGCCCACAGGCCAAGTCGGAATCCCCAGCCCATGCTGGCATATGGAAAATAGAGACCGTCAACCGTATCACCGATAGCATCCCGCATCGTCGTCGGCCCATAGACAGGCACCATGAAATAGGGGCCCTGATTGACCGTCGCCTTGCCCAACACAGTGCTCATGCTCATGGCTCGACGTTCGAGCCCCATATCCTGAGCCACATCGACAAAGCCAAACAAACCAAAGGTTGAGTTCACGGCAAAACGCAGAACACTGGTACCCGAGTCCACAACTCGCCCAACCAGCAAGTTGTTGACGAAGTAGTTGGCCTCATTGAAGTTTTCCGTGAAATTACCAACACCATTACGGACCGGCTGGGGCACCCACTCGACATAGCTGTGAACGACCGGACGCAAAGCATACCGATCCAGATAGCTATAGTTGAGTTCCCAACTTAAACGGTTAATCGACTCGTAGGGATCGACCGCCCCACCAGGTCCGCTCGCTACCTGATGCGACGATTCAACGGCAGCACTACCAGCCAATGGCCAGAGTAGAGCCCATGCCAGCAAATAATGTCTTCTGCTTACCATGCCAGTCAGATCCCTTAGTCTTTTGGTTGTTTCAATGGCTAATTTGCGCCGGATTATACCCCAAGTTCGCCAATATTCGGGAAATCAATCGCCCCAGTCACTTGACGCCCCCGATGCGCAACCGCATCCTGCACCTTGGTGCCACCAATTCAACTGGGGCCACACATCTGCCGTGCCTCTCTTGACCGAATACGCCGCCAGGCATCAAGCTTGGTCATGACTGATATATTCAACAAGCAACGAGATAGCCAGGCTCGGTAATCACACCCAGACCATCATGCTTTTCGGAGCCGCCAGCAAAGGGAGTGACAGTGTCCGACATCAAGCTTAACGATTCAGCTCCGGCGGCACAGCAGCACTATGCTGATGGCGAGTCACTCGACAACGCGAGCAATCAAACCCAGCGTCAAGATGGTGCTGCCGTCAACTCGCCTGCGGCGCTCATGCGGCAATACCTGTCCCAGTTGACCCGTCAGCAGGGACAACTCCCCGATGAGGTCGCACAAAAGCAGCAGGCCCTGTTACGTCTGCTCAGTAGCCAATTGGAAAACACCAGCCAATCGTCAGGAACAAGTCCGGAAAACCAGCCTTTGCAGCAATTACTGCAGCGCCTATTACCACTGTTACGACCTCAGGATCCACTACTGAATCAACAGGTGATGACTCAGGATGAGATGCCGGTGCTGTTGCGCCACCTAGCCGCCACCCCGAATTTGGTAACGACCCTGATGCAGCAGTTGCCACTATCCTTGCAGGAGACGAGTAGCTCGGGGCGCGCACTGATGCAGTGGCTGGTCCAGTCGATTGCCCTGAGGATCCCCGTCGCGCAGATCAATCGCAACCTGTTAAGCACCCTGATGCAACAGCAAATTGCCCTGCCCTCAGCCGAAATCGATAAGCGCCAGATGATGAATCTGGATCAGCTCAGTCGCGCTACCTTGCAGTTTCTCCTGCAGAGCCAGTCAGGCTCGAAGCCAACGCTTCCCCAGCCAGGCACTGCCGCACCTGGTACTCCGGCACCGCCTCCCGGCAGTAACAGCAGTCAGACGACCGGACAAGGCGCGACATTACCCGAAGAGCTGTCCTCAGGTCAGGGCGAAGCCAATCATGCCGGTAGCAAGACTCCTCCAGCCGTGTCACCGACTCGCATGCCGCTCTCCGGGGTAAATCTGCCACCGGCGACCAACAAAGGCATCGAATTACCCATTCAAGGAGATAAAGCGGCTCCCCCCACCCCGGCAGCAGTCGAGGCGGCGCCAAGTCAGGGTGCTGTGAAAACCACTAACGACACCAGCCGTTTACTCGAGGCACTGAGCCTTGTTAGCCAAAAAGCGGAGAGCTTGCCGCTGCTTCAACGTATGGGTGCTCTACTGCAGGGGCATACGGCAGTCTCCCAATCCCCACAACCCATGGTGAACTCTCTCACCTCACCACCAATCATGCCGCTGCCTATGCCCTTAGGAGCCTTCATCTTCGAGATTGGTCAGCAACTCGGTGCCAGACGTCTGCCTGATCTGCTTCGCCCCTCGTTACAACGGCTTTATGATGCCTTACAGAGCCCATTGCAGCAGAGCAGTGAGGTTGAACAGTGGTTCGACTTCTTGCAGCAACCACTCTCCTCCTCATCCTCAACGGGGCGAGCCCTGCAACAGTGGGCTTTGACACTCTTTTCCATCCGCCTCCAGCAATTGCAGGCCGAAGCCGATGAGACAAACCCGCGGAGAGAGCAGCAAACTAATCCACTGCTCACGGAAGAACATAAGCAATTAACCGAGAAGATGGCTGCATCCTTGCTCGGACAGACTGAGCGTTTCAAACAGTTGCATCAGGAAACACAGCAACCACTGCCGAACTATATTCCTCTCCCCCCCCAGCAACCCGGAGGACGGGAGAGTGGTCTCAGCATGCAGCGCTCGCCCGGTAAACATAACCCATACCAGTGGACGCTCAGCTTTTATCTGGAGCCACCGCAACTTGGGGCGATCCAAATCAGGGCCCGACTGGATATTCCCGATATTCAACTTCAAGTCATGGCTGAACGCCTGACCACTGTCGACCGAGTGCGAGAAACCTTGCCCCTGCTCGAAGGCCGCTTTCGCGAGTTGGGGCTGCAACCAACCCAATTTGGCTGCCGCCAGGGTAAGGTGAACCCACCCGCCGATGAGCCAGGGGGCAACGATGACACCCCATCAGGACTTTCAATCAGGATTTGAGCATGGCGCAACCGAGCGATGAGCCGTTAAGAGCGGTTTCTTTGAAATATGATGGCCACCAAGCCCCCCACGTCGCCACCAAAGGCGAAGGGGATATGGCCGAATTGATCCTGGCAATGGCGCAGGAAGCCGGACTCTATATCCACCAGGATCCGGCCCTACTCGAACGATTGTCCTCACTACAGGAGGGCGAGGCAGTTCCCCCGGCTCTCTATGTTGTCATCGCCGAGATCCTCTCCTACTCCTACTTGTTGCAAGGGAAGTATCCCGATCACTGGCGAAGAGCCGATGGCAGCACGGCACTGGACACCCAGGCCTGAATCCGGTGCCCGTGAATATCGACGGGCAACAACCCATATATTGAAAAAGCGGCCAAAGCCGCTTTCGTTGATGGATCTCTGAGTCTGCAGCTCGTTGCTTAGCGAGACTTGGCGCTGCGCAGTGAAATTAACAACTCGGCTTCTGCCTTGGGTATCTCACATTCAGCCATCACTTCATTCAAACCAGCGCCCAATTCGACCATGCGAGCAGCACGACTGTAGAGGCGACTATCCGGATCCTGCAGCACCAGCTCTTGTTGCCGCTCGGCCACGGCTAGGATCCCCTTTTCCAGTTCACCCAACTTTTGTCCCGTACCTAGCGTACTGCTATGCAACTCGTTGAGCTGCTTGCGGGCACTGTCTCGTGCCTTGAGCAGCTCCTTGACCAATAACTCCATGGCTTGCAGCTTGCGTTTGCTCCGCCCTTCACTCACCCACCAAGCGATGAGTGTCACAAGAGCTATCAACAGGGCCGCTGCCGACAAGCCCAACGCCAAGAGATTCAGATCAGTAATCAAAGTAGATTCAACTCGTCCCACTCTTCGTCCGACAAGAGCTTGTTCAAATCAACCAGGATCAACAATTCACCATCACGATTGCTGACGCCCTGGATAAACTTGGCACTCTCTTCGGTCCCAACGCTTGGAGCCACGTCGATTTCGGAAGCACGCAAATAGACGACTTCCGCCACGCTATCCACCAAAATACCAATAACCTGTTTCTCGGCTTCAATGATAACGATACGGGAATTGTCCCCCACCTCAGCAGGCTGCAAACCAAAGCGTGAGCGAGTATCAATGACAGTCACTACGTTGCCACGCAGGTTGATGATCCCCAGAACATAGTCTGGAGCACCAGGAACCGCAGCAATTTCGGTATAGCGCAAGACTTCTTGCACCTGCATCACATTGATGCCATAGGTTTCACGATCCAGTTGAAATGTCACCCACTGGAGCACTTCATCTTCAGCAACATTCTGCGCCACGTTACGCTTCTGACTCATTTTTTGATTCCTTATTTCTGGCGTCATGAAACAAAATTAGCAA
>JAGOXX010000132.1 GCA_018059485.1 Aeromonadaceae bacterium
AAATCCTCGAACACATAGTCGAAGATCGAAGCTGGTTTCCGCTTGATCACCAAGCGCGGCAGTGAACGAGGCTCGCGACTCAACTGCAGACGAGTCTGCTCCAGATGGTTGTTATACAGGTGCACATCACCACCGGTCCAGACAAAGTCACCAACCTCGAGATCACACTGCTGCGCCAGCATATGGGTCAACAGAGCATAACTGGCGATGTTGAACGGCAATCCGAGGAACACATCACAACTGCGTTGGTACAACTGGCAGGACAACTTGCCATCGGCCACATAGAACTGGAAGAACGCATGGCAGGGGGCCAGCGCCATCTTGTCGAGATCGGCGACATTCCACGCCGAGACTATGATGCGCCGCGAATTCGGATTCTGTTTCAGATCATCGACAACACGCTGGATCTGGTCGATATGCAGGCCATCGGCACTCGGCCAGGAACGCCACTGGTGGCCATACACAGGCCCCAATTCGCCCTGCTCATCAGCCCACTCATCCCAAATCGAGACGCCATTCTCCTTGAGGTAGCGAATATTGGTCTCACCTTTGAGAAACCAGAGCAGTTCATGCACGATGGATTTGAGATGGCATTTCTTGGTGGTGACCAGGGGAAAACCCTGCTGCAGATTGAAACGCATCTGATGACCAAACAGCGAGAGTGTCCCCGTCCCGGTTCGATCGCCCTTCGGGGTTCCTTCGGCGAGGATCTTCGCCATCAGTTCCAGATAATTTTTCATGATCACTTCTCCAACCCGGTTGCCTGTACGCCAGGAACTGAAATCCGAACACGCTCGGAGCAAATAGCGTATGCCCGCTCCGCAGACCCAAAAACCGCGGAGCATGTTGGGCCGTATTCTAGCGTAAACTCGCGCCTGATTGGCGAATTTGACTCATTGCGGCGGAAGCAGATCGCTCAAACCCAGCTGCTCGAGGTATCCGCTGAACAACCCCTTGAGCGCCGCCGAGCTCCCCTGATGTAACCCCATCTCGAGCAGCGGAACCAAGTCGGCCAGATTGATGCGACGGATCAGGTATTTGACTCGAGCGATATTGTTCAAATTCATACTGAAGGTGCGGTAGCCCATCGCCATCAGGATCAAAACCCCGAGCGGATCGCCAGCCAGTTCACCACAGATGGAGACCTCTTTCCCGTGACCATGGGCCGTATTGACGACTTGCTGCAGAACCCGCATCACCGCCGGGTGGAACGCATCGTACAAGCCAGCAACCCGGCTGTTATTCCGATCCACCGCCAACAGGTACTGGGTCAGATCGTTGGTCCCTACCGACCAGAAATCTACATAGGGAGCCAACTCCGGCAGTATGTAGAGAATGGAGGGGACTTCGATCATGGCTCCCAGCATGGGGTAACGCACACTGCTCCCCTTGCGTCCCAACTCTTCGGAGATTTCCAGCCAGGCTTGATCCAGCAGGCGTCGTGCCGCCTGAACTTCGGCCAACGACCCCACCATGGGCAACATGATCGACAAATTGTTGTGGGACTCGCTGGCTCGCAGCATGGCCTTGAGCTGGGCTAGGAATAATTCCGGGTGATCCAACGTCAGACGGATGCCACGCCAGCCAAGGAAGGGGTTGTCTTCGACGATCGGGAAATAGGGTAACGGCTTGTCGCCACCGATATCCAGGGTCCGCATGCAGACCGAGCGGCCGCTGAAGTTGGCCAGCACCTCACGATAACGCAAGGTCTGTTCCTGTTCAGAGGGGAAACTATCGTGCAGCATGAAGGGGATCTCGGTGCGATACAGACCGATGCCATCGGCCATATCGCGCATCGCGCTCTCGCTCTCCAGATTCAGACCGGCATTCAGCAGTACCGAAATCCGCACCCCATCCAGACTTTCGGAAGGGAGATGGCTCTCCGCTCCCAAGCGATCGTGCATAGCCTTGGCCTGGCGGATCACCTGACGATATTCGCCGAGCACAGACTCCGGCGGTTCAACCAGCAACTCACCCCGGTTGCCATCGACTACCAGCAGTCGCTGCTCCAACCCGACCAGCGGCAATTCGATGCCCATCACGGCCGGGATGCCCATGGCGCGAGCGAGGATGGCCGCGTGCGAGTTGACCGCGCCCCGTAGGGAGATCATAGCCGCCAGGCGTTCGCGCGGCACCTCGGCCAGCAAGGAGGCCGTCACCTCTTCGGCTAACAGGACGACCGGCTCATCAAAATCAAATTCATTGATATGGCTATGGGCCAGCGAACTCAACAGCCGTTGCGCCACATCGCGCACATCGACGGCCCGCTCCCTGAGATAGCTATCTTTCATGGCCATGAACTGGCTGATGAAGCGTTCACTGACGCGCCGCACGGCCGTCGCCGCACTCCACCCCTCACCAACAATTTCAGTCTCAATCTGCTGAATGTAGGCCGGATCTGTTAGCAGGTGTTGATAGATCTCGAAGATGGCCATCGAATCCTGACTGACCGACTCTTGAAAGCGCAGCGCGGTAGCATCCAGATCCAGCTGCACCTGCAACACCGCCTGATTAAACAGCTCCAGCTGTAACTCAGGGTCGTCACTGCGCTTGGCCACCACCTGCTCCAGCTCCATCTTCGGGCGCCAGACCCAGGCTCGGGCGATCGCCACACCAGCCGAAGCAGCAACACCTTTCAGGCTGCGTCGCCACTGCTGGTCGGCATGCAACATCCCCTTCATTTCGGCATGCAGGATGCGGGCAGCCAACTGGGCCGCCAGCGTTACCAGGAAGGATTCATCGCTCTCGTCAAATTGCCGCGAATCAGCCTGTTGCACCACCAGCACACCGAGGACCTGGCCTTGCTGCATGATTGGCACGCCGAGAAACGAATTGAAATCATCTTCAGCGACTTCCGGCAGATATTTGAAATTAGGGTGTGAAGAGGCTTCAGCCAAGTTGATCAGCTCTTCACGCCGACCAACCAGCCCCACCAAGCCTTCATCATAAGGCAGGGTAACTCGACCTATCGCCTCCTGCGCCAAACCATCACTGGCCACCAAGCGATAACGGCGACGCTGAGGCTCCGCAAAATAGACGGTGCAACAATCCACCTGCATGGCAGAGCGAGTCTGACGTACCAGAACATTCATCGCATCATGTAGCGATGGTGCCTGGGTGACTCCCTCAACGATTTGCCGCAGTGTCGTCAGCACCGGCTCTCCTCCTATCGTCCCTTGTGATTACGCCGATTTTCTTTCTTGGGTAACAGCGGCATGGCGATGGACGCAAACTCTTTCATGACTCGCCGATAGACTTCCCGTTTAAAAGAGACGACTTGTCGCACCGGGTACCAATAGCTGACCCAGCGCCAATCATCAAACTCTGGCTGTCCGTGACAACCAAACTGGATGGCAGACTCTCTGCCGTCGTCTAACCGCAGTAAAAACCACTTCTGCTTCTGCCCGATACACACGGGCGAGCTATCCCATCGGATCAGCCGTTTAGGCAACCGGTATTTCAACCAGTTACGGCTGGTAGCCAGAATCGTTACGTCACCGGGTTGAAGACCAATCTCTTCGTACAACTCCCGGAACATGGCCTGCTCGGGGGTTTCCCCCTCGTCGACACCACCTTGCGGAAACTGCCAGGAGTGTTGTCCGAAGCGTCTGGCCCATAAGACCTGTCCATCACGATTGCAGATCACGATTCCAACATTGGGACGAAAACCGTCACCATCAATCACGCGATCACCTGCGAATTCTAATCTTTATCTAAACGAGGATTTTTTCACATTCCCCGCCCGTCAGCAAACCACGCTTGGCTGCTAACATCTGGATAACTTACACAAACCAGATGACTTATGAACAATCCACCCATTTCAGGCCCGGAGGTTGCTCACGATTTCTGTGGATATCCTGCTGTATAACTCTGTATAGGGCTCTGGTTTTTTATTACTAACAAGCACCACTAAAGAATAGCACCCGTGACAGAAAAATTATATTTATTTGTTTATCATATAATTACATGGGGTTTTCTCATAAAAGGATCCTCTGGATCCTATTTATGATCCCAGATGATCCTTGTGAAAAAATGCCGCAGCGCATTTTTTAACCACGTGGGTTTTATCCACAAAAACCGCCCAAGATCTCGTCATTTATCTGCCGACATTCTGTCTCAACTCACAACAAACCCAATAAATCCACCCTGTTTTTTCGTGTTCATAAA
>JAGOXX010000133.1 GCA_018059485.1 Aeromonadaceae bacterium
ATATTGACCAGCACGTAGCGGCCAGCGGCGAGCTGATCCACCAGGTCACGACGCCACAGGTTGCGCAGCAGCAGGCTGGCGCGCACTTGCGGACCGGTATTGAGCCAGGAGCGGGTCTGACGGCCGATGATGCCATCAGCGGTGAGGCCGTGACGACGCTGGAACTGTTTGATGGCCTGCTCGGTATCGCCATCGTAAATCAGATCACCATGGCTCGGGGCACTGTCGCCCAGCTCGTTGAGCATGGCGCGGATCTGGCCAAGTTCGGCGGCGCTCTCTCCGGCCCGCAGGGTCGGCATATCGATGGTCGGCCACTTGCTGGCCATCGGCATCGCCAGCAGCTTGTGCACTTTGGCCCGCACCGCCTCGTATTCCGCCACCTGGGGACGCAGGGATTTCACCTGGGTGAGCAGGTCATCACTGCCGGGCCTGGTCACCACTGGGCGATTCAAATCGAGCTTGAGGGTCTTCATCTGCTCGCGAGAGACCAGATCCATCCCCCGCCAGGCATGCTGGAAACGGCTCAGCTTGGCAAAAATGTCGTCATAGATGGCGCCACGCTTGGCGGCAGGGGCGGCCTGCAGGCGCTTCCACAAGGTGAAAAAATCGGGGTGCAGCTGAGCCAGCACAGCCTCTTGCAACTGCTGCTCCAGCTCGACACGGGCCTGTTCGGCCCGACGGCCCTGATACCAGTCATGCCCGGTTTCACTGGCCGCCACCACTACTTGTGCTTCGGTCGCATGTACCGCGCCGGCGGGCAAACATCCCAGCCACACCAGATTGGCAAGAGCCAGCCAATACTTCATCCCCATGAATACCTCAAAACGGTTTGTTCACTCTGTCAGGCCTGACCGGCAGACCCGATGCTCAGGCCGCTCATGATGCGTGAACGGCCAATACTTTGCTAGCGCCCGGGGCCATAACGTTGCCAGATAATGTCATAGGCATCCGTCTCCTTGAACGCGGCTAACCTCTGGTTGAATTGTTGCAAGAACTGCGGCGAAAAACTGCGCTTGCTAAACATGAAAAAGCTCGGCGATTCATACACCACCATGGGATGAGCAACAAACTGACTACTCAGCCCCTCCTTGTTAAGGGCGCTGGGTGTCGCCAGCATGTCGCCGAGGAAACCGTCGATGCGCCCGCGGGCCAGCTTCTCGTAATTCTGCTTGTCGCTTACCGCACTCACCTGTTTGGCATAACGGCCGAGCAGCGACATCACCTCATCCCCATAAAAGTACTCTTTGGTAACGCCGAGGGAGTAACCCTTGGCCAGCCAGCTCGCCAGATCCTGCTCGGGGTAGTGGCTGCCCTTGCTGACCCACAGCAAGGTGCGTCCCGGGTTGTAGGAGTCGGAAAACCAGGCATAACGGGCGCGCTCATCGTTGATGTTCGCCTCCATTGCCATATCTATCCCGCCGAACTCCATCTCGTGCAGTACCCGCTTCCAGGGCAGCTCCACATAGTTGACCTTGCAGTGCATGGCGGTGAGCACGGCCGTCAGCACCTCGACGGCATAACCGCGCACCTGTTGCGGTGAGTCGGGCTCATAGTAATGGTAGGGGGGCCAGTTATCGTAACCGACCTGAATGGGCTCGGGGCAAAGCGCCTTGGCAAAGGCCATTGGCGCCCATAATCCAAACAGCAGAGAGAGGGAGAGCCACTTCATAGGTCATCCTTGACGAAAAGGTGAGTCATCATAAATCGCCCCCTGCAAAATGGCGATAGAGGCCAGCTGACTATCGCATCCGCTAGAAAATGACGCAGCAAAGTATCTCTATCTGCCAAACCGCCTGCCGGAGCGCCCCTTGCCACTGGCGACTTGCGCCCCGCCAGCCTTGTTTGACCAGCAAACAGCAACGTTTGGAACAGGGGGAAAAAAGGGTTAATATGTGACCAAATATTTTTTTGTGATCCACTATGCTTTTTTTGCAATTGGATTAGCATATGCGCGACATCGGCCTACCAATTCTGTCAGGCGTAGAGAGTGATATGACGTACAAAAAGTTCGGTTTTTTGACTGCCATTCTGGCGTTAAGCGGTTTTTATCTTTACACCCTCTATCTGGCTGCTCACCCCAACGTGAGCCTGGCCTACAAACTCTATTATCTGGAAGGCAAGACCCGCTTCTGGGAACACAACTCCAGCATGACCTATCAGCCGGGTAACGAGCTCAATCTGACCAAGCCGAGCCGCTTCCTCTCCAGCGAAGGCTGGGCCAAGAAGCCGAGCGATGAAGGCACCCTGCTCAGCGGTCAGGGCGGTCTCTACTTCGTGCTGCCCAAACAGGCGGCCAATCCGGATCAGCTCACCGTACACGCCCGCATCAACAGCCCGCAAGCCGGAGCCCTGTTGAAGGTGGCGCTCGGTCACGACTTCACCACCACGGTGAAACTGGCCAAGGCGGGTATCAACGAAATCCGTCTCAGTCTGCCCGGTGACTCGCTCACGGCAGACCCCAAGCACCCCAATTTTCTGGCGCTCTCGGCACCGACCCCCATCAATGTGCAGTCGGTACGTTTGACCGTAGCCCAGTGATCCTTGCCCCGAATACCATTTTATAAAAACAACTATCCCAAATAAGGACGTTCTTATGTCGCATCCAGATTTTCGACTCTCTCTGGTCGTTCCCGTTTACAACGAGGAAGAGAGCATCGATGCCTTCATCAACGCGATAGACAACGAACTGGCCCCGCTGAAAGACCAGCTTGAAATTGTATTCGTCAACGATGGCAGCCGTGACCGCACCCGTGAAGTGGTTGAGCAGGCCATCGCCCGCGACCCGCGCGTGACCTTGGTCAACCTGGCACGCAACTTCGGTAAAGAAGCCGCCCTGACCGCCGGTCTACATCAGGCCAAAGGGGACGCCATCGTGCCGATGGACGTGGATCTGCAAGATCCCCCCGCCCTGATCCTGGAATTCGTCAAACTGTGGCAGACCGGTGACTATGACACCGTCTACGGCATCCGTGTCGATCGCAGCGCCGATACCCCGATGAAACGCGTGACGGCCGGTGGCTTCTACCGCTTCTTCAACGCCCTCTCCACCAGCACCAAGCTGCCGGAGAACGCCGGTGACTTCCGCCTGATCGACCGTCGCGTGGTCGAGGCGATCAAGCTGCTGCCGGAGCGCAACCGCTTCATGAAGGGTCTGTTTGCCTGGGCCGGTTTCCGTGCCGTTGGCGTCCCCTACGAGCGCCCGGCCCGTCACGCCGGTGAAACCAAGTTCAACTACTGGAAACTGTGGAACTTCGCCCTCGACGGTCTGCTCAGCTTCTCCAGCTGGCCGCTGCGGGTCTGGAGCTATGTGGGTGTCGGCGTCTCCTTCGTCGCCTTCCTGTATATCCTCAAGATCGTGACCCAGGTGGTCTTCTTCGGCATCGACGTGCCCGGTTACGCCTCCCTGATGTCCGTGGTGCTGTTCCTCGGCGGTATCCAGCTGTTGTCGCTCGGCATCATCGGCGAGTACATCGGCCGCATGTTTGTGGAAGTGAAACAGCGCCCGGTCTACCTCATTGAGGGGGTCTATGGCCAGTATGCCAAGCAGGATGCGGCCAAACCGCAGAGCGCTGAAAGCAATCCCCAAGAGCAGCAGGAGCAAGCGCCTCAATGATCTCCCGCGAGGAATTCTGGCGGCTGGTACGTTTCGGTTTTGTCGGCGGGGGGGCTACCCTCGTCGACCTTGGCACCTCCATCGCACTGTTTCATACCTGGCCCACCATCTCGGAGCACCTGGTTACCACGCTGGCTTTTGCCATCGCGTTCTGGTTCTCCTTCTTTGGTCACCGCTACATCACCTTCCAGAAGCAGGGAGCCGCCAGCAAGTTTCTGCTGGTCGCCCTCTTCTCGCTGGCGGTGCGTAACCTGATCCTGAGCGGCCTGCTGTTTGCGGGGCTCTCCGGTCTGCTGCCGGTGGTCATCGCCACCCTGACCGTTACCGTCCTCACTTACGTTCTCTCTCGCGTCTGGGTTTTTGCCTGATGAATGATATGACCAATACTGCCCCGCTAACCGGGGCTGCACTCCCCTATCGCCCGTCACTGCGCATCAGTGGCCGTGACTGGCTGATGATCATCGCCGCCTTCATGCTGAGTCGGATAGCGCTGTATGGCATGGGCTACTTCGGTGTCCAGCTCTATGGCTCCCCCGATA
>JAGOXX010000034.1 GCA_018059485.1 Aeromonadaceae bacterium
TCCGCGCTGCCGATGGCACCGCGGTGCCGCTGGGGAATCTGGTGGATGTCGAACTGGTAACCGAGCCTCGTTCGCTGCCTACTTTCAGTCAGCTGAACTCAGCCACCATCAGCGTAGTACCCACGCCAGGGGTGACCATGGGGGACGCGGTAAACTTCTTTGAACAGCAGATTACCCCGCAGTTGCCCGTGGGTTACCAACACAACTATATGGGTGAAGCACGGCAATATGTCACCGAAGGGAATGCTCTGCTAGGCACCTTCGCGCTGGCACTGTTCGTCATCTTCCTGGTATTGGCCTCGCAGTTCGAGAGTGTGCGAGATCCGCTAGTTATCCTGGTTTCGGTGCCGCTGGCTATCTGTGGCGCACTGATCGCCATGGCCTGGGGTCTCTCGACCATGAACATCTACACCCAGGTGGGTCTCATCACGCTCGTGGGTCTGATAACCAAGCACGGCATCCTGATCTGTGAAGTGACCAAAGAAGAGCAGTTGAAGAATGGCCTGAGCAAGATGGAGGCAGTCAAGCATGCGACTCGCATCCGTCTGCGCCCGATCCTGATGACCACCGCGGCCATGGTCGCAGGCCTCATCCCCTTGATGGGTGCCAGTGGCGCCGGTGCGATCAGCCGTTTCGGTATCGGTCTGGTGATCGTGGCTGGGCTCTCCATCGGGACTCTCTTCACCCTGTTTGTGCTGCCCGTGATCTACACCTACCTCGGTGAGACTCACAAACCGCTGCCGGAGTTTGATGAAGATCAAGCCCATAAGGTGAACTCAGGACACTAACATCTCGTTCATCTATGAAAGCCAGTCAGCTCGCTGACTGGCTTTTTTTATCGCGGCTATTCCCCTACTCCTGCGTGGTTGGGCATAATGCCGCCACTTCACCCAATCGTGAGCACTCGTTTCATGTCCGATATTTTCAACAGCATCATTCTCGGTATCGTCGAAGGGATTACTGAATTCCTGCCGGTATCCAGTACCGGTCACCTGATCGTCACCCAGGAGATCCTCGGCTTTCAGGGAAGCGATACCTTCGAAATCGTCATTCAGCTCGGCGGTGTTCTCGCTGTGCTCTGGTTTTACTTCCAGACCCTGTGGCAACAAGCCAAGACAGTTCGCGACGACCGTCAGGTTCAGCGCTTCTGGATGGGGGTGATCCTCGCCTTCCTGCCCGCGGCGTTCGTCGGCCTGGCACTACACAGCTATATCACCCACTATCTGTTCAATGCGGTGACAGTTGCCATCAGCCTGATCATGGGCGGCGTAGTGATGTGGTGGATTGAAGGGCGCCCACAACCGGCCACCTCAACCACAGAGCTCCAGCACATCACTCCGAAGCAAGCCTTCGCCATCGGTTGTGCCCAACTCTGCTCACTCATCCCCGGGGTCAGCCGCAGTGCCTCGACCATCATGGGGGGCATGCTGGTCGGACTGAACCGCCCGACGGCAACCGGCTTCAGCTTCTTCCTCTCGATCCCGACCCTGGGTGCCGCCAGCCTCTACTCCTTGATGAAAGACCTGCAGGGTGTCGGTGAGCATGGCCTGCTGAACATCTCGATCGGCCTCTTCACCTCCTTCATCGTCAGCCTGCTGGCCATTGGCTGGTTGCTGCGCTACGTCAGCAAGAACAGTTTCCGAGGTTTTGCCGTCTACCGAATTCTCGCTGGCCTCGTGATTCTGACACTCAGCTACCTGGGTTATCTGCAAACAGCCGCCTAGTGCGGCTCTGGCTGACACCCAAACTCTCCTCGCGACACCTTTTTCTTCATCGGGCTGCTACTGCAGCCCGTTGTCGTTATGCCGAGCCAGCAGGCGCCGTCTACACTTGAAGCAGAGTCTCGGCGAGGAACTATCATGGCGGTAACTCCAGCAACACCTCTTGGCGAACAGCCAACCTCTAGGGCCGCGATCATCGCAGCCAAGGATCTGCTGACGCTGCCGTTGCCAACTGCCAGCGAGATAGACTCCCTCGGAAAACTCTATGCGGTGCTGAGTACCAACCTGTCCCTGAGTCACCTCTCCATCGTTCACTGTGAAGGGAGTCAAGCCCTGGTACAAGAGCAGCCGCAACTGCAGGATCCTCTGCCGTTCACCCCTTGCGGCGAGGAGGGAAAATGCCAGATCGATAAACTCTCGGGGGCCCAGGGTTGGTGCTGGAGCAAGGTGGAGCATGGCAATCTGCACTGGCTGGTGGCCCGTACCCACCCCAAACAGCAGCAGTTGTTGCAGCATCTGCTGGATATTGCCGCCACCCACTACTCGCTGCTTCAGGCTGCGCGCCAGCTGGATCAACTCAACTCACCACTGCTCAATCGCATTCCATTCTGGCAAGAAAAACTTGAAAGCTTCACCCGTCTGCTTCGGCTCTCGGGTAACTTGCCCGCTCGACAACTGATGGCCCAATTCGACTCGACACTGCGCTTCTGGATGGGGGCTCAAGAGGTCTTGCTGCTGAACAAACACAGAGAGTCACCAAACGTAAGCTATCCGCACAATTCGCACCATTCCGCCCCCCTGATCGCCCTGCTCTGTGACGACAGACCCCAACAGACGGAAGAAAATTGCCAGTTTTGGTACAGTTTTCCTATCCTGTTACGCCGTCAGCACCACGCTAACCTGGCTCTGGCGCTGCCTCGTCCACTGGTGAGTGAAGATCGTCAGCTGCTCTTCTTCGTCGCCGAGGCCCTGGGTCTGATGACCGAGCTCTACGAACTGCGGCAGTTAAAGAAAGAGAAGCTGAATAACGCGGATGAATCCTCACCCGAGGAAGTGGCCAAGATGCGGGAGCTCAAACGCAACAACCTGCGGCTACAGAAACAGATCCAGCATCGTGACGAGCAGGAGCGACTGCTGCAGCAGGATGCCCAGCGGGATCCACTAACTCAGTTAGCCAACCGGGCCCTGTTCATACACAGGATTGACCAGGCTTTCAAACACTACCAGCGCTATCCGGATCAGGGCTTCGCCATCCTGCTCGTCGAGATACTCTCTCTTCACCAGATCAATGAACAGTATGGTGATGAACTCGGCGATCTCTTGCTCAAGAACATAGCCCAGCGACTAAGATCCTCGACGCGACAAAACGATCTGGTCGCCCGCCTCAGTGGCGATGAGTTCATCCTCTTTCTCGATGCCAGTCAGAGTACGGAATCCATCACCCCGGTCATCAGCCGCATTCTGGAACAGTTACAACAACCCCTGATGATCGACAACCACGAGATCAGTATCCACGCCTGTCTGGGGGTTGCTACCGTCAGTCCGTCGGTCGAGAGTGTCAGCCAACTGCTACGCCAGGTTGACATCGCCACCTACCAATCCAAACGGCATGGTCAGGATCACGCTGTTTTCTACTCCGAGCTCTGCGACATTCCCGACCGTCTCTCTCCCGAACAGTCCCTGCAGCAAGCCTTGAAAGAGAATCGTATCCTGCCCTACTTCCAGCCGATCCTGCGTCTGCGCGATCGCCGCGTGGTGCAGATAGAGCTGCTGGCTCGTTTGATGGATGAGGAGGGGGAGATCCACGAGGCGAGCAGCTTCATTCCGTTGGCAGAACAGAGCGATCTGATTATCGAGATCGATCAGATGATGCTGCGCCACGCCTGCGGTCTGCTGCAGGGGTTGTTCCATCCGCTGATCCGGCAACACAGCCTGCGGCTGAACATTAACCTGTCGGGCAAGCATCTAGCATCACGGGAGCAGATCCAGCAACTGCTGCAGATCATCCATGAGGCCGATGTTCCCACCAAGCTGTTCATCTTCGAGTTCAAGGAGCGGGAGCTGACCCGACGCGACAACAAGACGCTGGCTCTGCTGCATGAACTCAGAGCCAAGGGAATCGGCATCGCCGTTGATGATTTCGGAACCGGCTTCAGTTCGCTGAATGCCCTGTTCCACTACCCGGTCGACTTTATCAAGATTGATGACAGCTTCACTCACCGCCTGTTGAAATCGAACCGTGATCGGGCTCTGGTGCGCGCCATTCGCGACATCAGCCACGACCTGGGTATGCAGGTGATCGTCGAAGGGGTCGAGCAGCACGAACAGCATCTCAAGCTCAGCGAAATGGGCTGTGACCTGGCCCAAGGCGACTTCTTCTCGGCACCCATGCCTCCGGATGTTCTGTACAGTCTGCTTCCCAGCCGCAGCCCACCAGCCGAGCGGAAAAAGTAGCCCCTGGCTAACAATGCCCGTCAGTTAGCGAAGGAGAGATAGCCTGTTGAACCAACCGTTGGCGGCAGAGATGCCGCCATCGAGCCATCAGGGAAGGGTTTACGGCGAGTTGACGAGAGAGGTTGTCTCTCCCGAACCTCTTGACTGACCAGCATTAATCCCTTGGCCAATACTGTTCGTTGAAGGGAAAGGGCGGGCCTCGCCTTCAATCAACTACTGCAACAGAACGGGGACAACGCCGCTATTTGTCCTTGAACAGAGCCCGCAGATTGGCGATACCGACCTGCCCCTTCTGCTGGCGCTGCTCGGCACTAACCTCACGCTTATCCCCCTCCCACTCCAGATCGTGTTGTGGCAACTCCATCAGGAAGCGGCTCGGCTCCGGCCGTACCGACTCGCCAAACTGGCGCCGCTCCTTGCACAGGATAAAGGTCAGCTCGGTCTGGGCCCGAGTGATGCCCACATAGGCCAAGCGCCGTTCCTCATCGACGTTGTCCTCATCGATGCTGACCTGGTGGGGTAACAGCCCCTCCTCCATGCCAATCAGGAACACATAAGGGAACTCCAGCCCCTTGGAGGCATGCAGCGTCATCAGTTGCACCTGGTCGAGCTCCGCCTCCTCCTCATTGCGCTCCAGCATGTCGCGCAGCGTCAGCCGCGCCACCACCTCGGGTAGCGTCATGGGGGCCTGGTCCTCTTTGGCATCGCCTTCGAGCATCTCGGTGACCCACCGATAGAGGGTCGAGACGTTCTGCATCCGCATCTCGGCGGCCTTCGGACTGGGAGAGCTCTCGTACAACCACTCCTCGTAGTGAATGCCGTGGATCACATCCCGCACCGCCTCGACCGCGTTGCCACGCTGGGCGGCGTCGCCTTGGCGCACCAGCCAGTCACAGAATTGGCGCAATGCGGTGAGGCCGCGACCACTCAGCGTCTGCTCCAAACCCAGCTCGAAGCTGGCGGAGAACAGGCTCTTACCCCGCTCGTTGGCGTAATGACCCAGCTTCTCCAGGGTGGTGGGGCCAATCTCGCGCCGCGGCAGGTTGACCACACGCAGGAAGGCATTGTCGTCGTCCGGATTCACCAGCAGTCGCAGGTAGGCCATGATGTCCTTGACCTCGGTGCGCGAGAAGAAGGAGCTACCGCCGCTGATCCGGTAGGGAATGCGGTTCTGCATCAGCACCTTCTCCAGCAGCCGCGACTGGTGATTGCCGCGGTAGAGGATGGCGTAATCGGCCCAGCGGGTACGGTTCATGAAGCGGTGACCTATGATCTCGGCCGCGACGCGCTCCGCCTCATGCTCTTCGTTCTTGGCCTGCAACACCTTGACCGGCTGACCATAATCCAGCTCGGAGAAGAGCTGCTTGTCGAAGACATGGGGATTGTTGGCGATCAGTATGTTGGCACACTTGAGGATGCGCCCCTTGGAGCGGTAATTCTGCTCCAACTTGATGACGTTCAGGCGCGGAAAGTCCTGCTGCAACAACACCAGGTTCTGCGGCCGGGCCCCACGCCAGGAGTAGATGGACTGGTCGTCGTCCCCCACCACGGTGAAACGGGCTCGTTCGCCCACCAGCAGCTTGACCAGCTCGTACTGGCTGGTATTGGTGTCCTGATATTCGTCGACCAGCAGATACTGGATCTTCTGCTGCCAGCGCTCGCGCACCTCGGCATTGGTCTTGAGCAGCAGGGTGGGCATCAGGATCAGATCGTCAAAATCCAGGGCGTTGTAGGCGGTCATCTGCCGCTGATAGCGCTCATACAGCAGGGCCAGCCGCTGTTCATCCGGATCCTTGGCGCGTTTGAGCGCCACACCCGGCAACACCAGATCATTCTTCCAGTTGGAGATGGCATTGAGCAGTTGCCCCAGCTTCTCCTTGTCGCCCTGCAGCTCGACGTCGGTGAGCTCCTTGAGCAGCGCCATCTGATCGGTATCGTCGAATAGCGAGAAGTTGGCCTTCAGATGCAGCGACTTGTGTTCCCGCTTGATGATCTCGAGCCCCAACGAGTGGAAGGTTGAGACCATGAGGCCACGCAACAGCTTGCGATCCAGCGTCTGCGCCACCCGCTCCTTCATCTCCTTGGCCGCCTTGTTGGTAAAGGTCACGGCGCAGATCTGCTTGGCCTGATAGCCACACTTCTCGATGAGGTAGGCGATCTTGGTGGTGATGACGCGGGTCTTGCCCGAACCAGCACCGGCCAATACCAGACAGGGGCCAGATACATGACGGACCGCCTCCAATTGCCGGGGATTCAATTTCATCGCCACTCACCTCCTATCCAACATCAGCCGATCACCAGCCGGGCGGCGATTGTAGCAAAAAACCGGGGCATGGACGGCATCGGGGGTAAGTTCATGTAAAGCTGCTCATAGCCCAGGTCGGGCAGTCGATAATGGATGGTCCGCACGAAATATCGATCAGGAGACACCATGATGCAAATCAATACCAGTAGCCTCAACACCCTGCAAACCAATAGTGTTGCAACCAACACGGCCGTCGGCTCAACCAGTGAGGCAGAGACCAGCTCGACTGCCAACTCGACCAGTACGGCAGATCAAGTCACCATTTCAGCCAAAGGGCTCGCCCTGCAACAGGCGGATAGTGCGAAATCCGGTGCGTCGCAAGCCGCCACGGGAAGCAGTCAAAGCAGCAGTTCCGATAGTGAAAGCAGCGACATAGAAGAGACGATTGAATCGCTTGAAAAGCAGATCGAAGCTCTGGAGAAGCAGATTGCCGAGCTGAAAAAAGAGGACAGTGCAACAGCGGATAGCAAACTGAAACTCCTCAACGGCCAACTGACCCAGCTCAACGCCTCCTATCAGCAGGCCCTGCAGGAGCAGGCTGATCTGGAAAGCAGTAGCAGTTAATTGGGCATGATTCCCGTTTGGGTTGGTCGCCTTGCTGCGTCGGGCATCCTGACGCAGCCACACCAGAAACACTCGGAATCCATCTCCTGTCAGCGATTGCCTTCGGCCGCGCTTTTGCCGATCATAGACCGATGAACAGGAGAAACCATCCAATGCCATCCCACTTCGATCTGGCCGCCATTCGCGCCCAGTTCCCAGCCTTGCAGCAGCAGGTCAACGACCAGCCGTTGATCTATCTGGACAATGCCGCCACCACCCAGAAGCCGTTGGCGGTATTGCAGGCCATGGATGAGTACTATCGCCGTGACAACGCCAATGTGCACCGCGCCGCCCACGCCCTGAGCGGTCGAGCCACGGCCGCCTTCGAAGCAGCTCGGGAGCGGGTGCGCCTCTGTCTCCATGCCCGCCACAGCAGCGAAGTCATCTGGACTCGTGGCACCACCGAGGCGATCAACCTGGTGGCCTACAGCTGGGGGCAGAGCAATCTGAAACCCGGTGACGAGATACTGCTCTCGGTGCTGGAGCACCACGCCAACATAGTCCCCTGGCAGCAGGTCGCCGCCCGGACCGGAGCTGTGCTGCGAGTCATCCCGCTGACCACAGCGGGGGAGCTGGATCTCGCCGCCTTCCATGCCCTACTCTCCCCGCGCACCCGACTGCTGGCCATTGCCCACGTCTCCAATGCCCTGGGTACCATCAATCCGGTGGCTGAACTCATCACCGCCGCCCAAACGGTCGGCGCCGTGACCCTGATCGATGGCGCCCAGGCGGTCGGCCATCTGCCTATCGATGTTCAGGCACTGGGCTGCGACTTCTATGCCTTCTCCGGCCACAAGCTGTATGGCCCCACCGGCATCGGAGTCCTCTATGGTCGTGCCGAACTGCTTGAGCAGATGCCCCCCTGGCAGACCGGTGGCGAGATGATCCAGAAGGTCAGCTTCAGCGGCACTCGCTTCAATCGGCCACCGTTTCGTTTCGAGGCAGGCACCCCCCCCATCGCCGAGGCGATCGGATTGGCCGCCGCCCTGAATTTTATCGCAGCCCTGCCCGATGGCTGGCGGCGCCACGAGGCGGCCTTGCTGCAACGACTGCTAGATGGGCTACGCCAACTGCCCTTCATCGAGCTGGTCGGCACGCCGCGCCAGCGGGTCGGCGTCGTCTCGTTACGACTGGGCGATATTCACCCCCAGGATGCCGGTGAACTGCTCGATCAGATGGGGATAGCGGTGCGCGTCGGCCACCACTGCGCCATGCCATTGATGGAGAGCCTGGGGTTGGATGGCACCCTGCGCATCTCGTTGGCTCTGTATAACAGTGAGGCCGAGGTGGATGCCCTGCTCGCGGCCCTCGCCCGCCTGCCGGAGTTTTTCTGATGAACGATACGTTGCGTGATTTTTTGTACCAGCACCCGCTGGGACAGCCCGAGCGAGATGCCGAGGCCGTCCTCACCCGGTTTGCCCGCGCCGGTGCCTGGGAAGAGCGTTATCGCGAGTTGATCCAGCTGGGTAAACAGCTGCCCGTCATCCCGGCCGAATGGCGCGGTGAGGAGCAGGAGCTGCCGGGGTGCGAGAGTCAGGTCTGGCTGCTGGCAATGCAGGATGCCGACGGCCGCTGGCACTTTGCCGCCGACAGCCAAGCGCGTATCGTGCGCGGCCTGCTGGCCGTGGTACTGGCAGCGCTGAATCACCAGAGTGCCCAGCATATCCTGAGCTTTGATATGGAGGGCTACTTTGACAGGCTGCAATTGGCCAAGCATCTGAGCCCATCCCGAGGGAACGGCTTGCGGGCCATGGTGACCGCGATCCGGGCCCGAGTGCACGAGAGCCTCGACTGACCAGATAATTGACTCCCCTGCCATAACACATCAGACACCAGGAGGCATGCATGGAACAGCTCGCCACCGCGGAGACGACCGAGCCAGCCTCCGACTTGCTGGCGCAGGCCATCGACGCCCACGAGCAAGGGCAGACTCTGGCGGCCCGCGGCCTGCTAGAGCGGCTGGTGCGACAAGCTCCCGAGGATGCCGAGGTGCGGCTCTGGGCGGGCATTCTGGCCTTCGAGGCGAACGACTATCTCGAGGCCATTGACCACTTTCGCCAGGCGCTCACCACCGATCCTCGACTGGCCATAGCCCACTACAACCTGGGACTCTGCCTAGAGGCACTGCGAGACAGCAAGGGGGCAATCGAGGCCTATAGCCGGGCCATCGACTGCCAACCGGATCATGTTCACGCCTATAACAATCGCGGCATACTCCACGCCGCCAGCGGCCACCTCGAACTCGCCCGGCACGACTACGAGCAAGCCATTCGGTTGGCTCCCGACTACGCCGACGGCTACTTCAACCGCGGGGTGCTCAATACCGACCAGGATCGCCTCACCGAGGCAGAACAGGATTACCGACAGGCGATTGCTCTGGAACCGGAGCATGAGTCAGCCCAGTTCGCACTCGGCGTCTGTTGGCTGGCCCTCGGTCAGTGGCAGCAAGGCTGGCCGCAGTACGAATGGCGCTGGCGTTACGCCACCGTCAACCGCAGCCGCCCGCCCCGCATAGCTCCCCCCTGGGATGAGCACTCTTCCTTGCAGGGCAAGCGGCTGTTGCTCGACTACGAACAAGGCTACGGCGACTGTCTGCAATTTTGTCGCTTCGTGCCGACCCTGGCCGCTCTGGGTGCCGAAATCCAGCTGCGCATCCAACCGGCCCTGCGTCCGCTGCTCGGCAGCTTGAGCGACGTGCAGCGACTGCTCTGCGACGAGCCGCCACCCCCCCTGCGACTACCAGTTGAATCTGATGAGCTTGCCAGCACGGCTGGCCATCACGCCCGAGAATATACCCGCCAGCCAGGGCTACCTGAGCGCACCGCCCGAGCGGATCGCTCACTGGCAGAGTCGCCTGAGCGAGCTCAATCTGCCTCGGCCGCGGGTTGGCTTGGTCTGGGCCGGAAATCCCAACCACAGCAACGATCGGCAGCGCAGCCTACCGCTGGCACAACTGCTGGCCGCTCTTCCGTCTGGATTTTCTTATATCTCTCTGCAACGAGAACTTCGACCGGGCGATTCAAGGCTGCTACAGGCGCACCCCGAGATCCATTGTCTGGGTGACCAGTTGGCTGACTTTGCCGACAGCGCCGCACTCTGTCGAGAGCTGGATCTGGTCATCTGCGTCGATACCGCCATCGCCCATCTGTGTGGCGCACTCGGAGTTCCGGTCTGGATAGTGCTACCGTTTGCCGCCGATTGGCGCTGGCTGCGCCGGCGTGACGATAGTCCCTGGTATGACAGTGCCCGCCTGTTCCGCCAACCCCAACCCGGGGATTGGGCCGGCGCGTTGGCGTCGGTCGCTCAGCAGTTGACCGACACCTTGGGGCGCACGAACAGGCAGTAGCTCAACGGGCGCCAAGCCCTGACATGAAAACCATCGAGGCTCGGCATACCCAACACGCTCAGGCGAGCGGCAATGCTTCCGTCAGCCGGGAACTGTTGGAATCAAACAGGCCAGCCAACTCCTCGAACGGCATCGGCTCGCCGATAAAGTAGCCTTGCAGGTAACGGAAATTGAGCCGTTTGAGCTCCTTGACCTCCTCTTCGCGCGTCACATGCTCGGCGACCAGAGGAATATCCAATGCCAGCGCGAATGAGGCGATCGCCTTCACCATGGCGTGGGAGGCGCGATCCTGCTGGAACTTCTGGATGATACGACCATCGATCTTCAGGTAATCGATGGCAAATTGCGCGACGTACTCGAAGTTCGAATAGCCAACTCCGAAATCATCGATGGCCAAACGGATGCCTGCACTCTTCAGGGTTGCCACGACCTCCTTGACCTTATCCAGATCGCTGACATATTCCGATTCCGTCAGCTCGATGATCACCCGCCCGGCCATGCCATAGGTCTGTACGCCATCGATGAGCGCGCTGACGATCCCCTCATCCTTGATATCGATAGCATCCAGGTTCAGCGAAACTGTCAATCCGGTGCTGGAGATATCGCTGAGTACCGTGTGAATCATCGCCAGCGTCAATTGACGATAGAGATTGCTCCGCTTGACCACATTCAGGAACACGCCGGGCGCATGCAGGTTGCCATTCTCATCACGCATCCGCACCAGAGCCTCACAGCCGGTGATGCGATTGCTGTGCAGATCCAGAATGGGCTGGTAGTAGGGCATCACCTCCTTGGCGCGCAGAGCCTTCTGCACCATGCTGAGGATGTAGAGATTTTCCTGATGGCTCTTTTCCAGATTCAGCTCTTTCTTGTAGATCACCCAATCCTTGCGATGACGACGCGCCTCCTCCTTGGCCAACCGGGCATAGGTCAACGCCTGTTCATCGGGACCAACGTCCAATGCAATACCGGCTGTCACCGTCAGCAGAGTGGCATGGTCGTCGATGTGATAATTCTCGTTGCTGATGAAATAGATGATCTTGCCAATCAGATGGACCACGTTGTTTCGCTGATTATTCTGGCATACGACTAAATACTCACCCTGACTGAGTTTGTATAACCGCCCCTGTCCGGCACAGATCTCTTGTAACAGTCGCGCTGTTTTCAACAACGTTTGATGACCAATTTCATGGCCAAAAATAACATTGATGTCATTGAAGGCATTTAATTCGATCAGCATCAATGCGGCGTTTGCATGGTGGCTATCACCTTGACTATCCAGCAAAAACTGCTGCTCATTCGGCAACCCGGTCAGCGTATCGAGGTATAGTGGCGAATAGTCGGAAGCTTTTGGTTTCATGACATGAACAATCAGCCATGCGAGCGCGATGAATAATAGCAATCCCGCTAGTATCAGCATCGGCGTGGAGATGGACAGGTATTCCATTGGTTGTCTCTGATATTAAAAATGGAGTTAATCTATCCGAGATGATGGTTATTTTCTGACAAGCCATTCGCAATTATGCGATCAATTGTTGAACAAACATGAAAATAAAAGAGCTTCCACATAGTCGCTCACTCACGATAACGATGAGGGACGACGCAAAATCAGCTCACAGACGAATGGGGGGTGTATTGATTCTTCTCATGGGGCTCGTATGATGACGCCTTCATTACTGCAAGGAATAGCATCATGCTTTATCAGCACCCGCGCAAAGGAGTGGCGGTAGCCGCTCTGCTTCTGCTCTCCGCCTGCTCGGCCGTCACCAGCGTCAGCAGCGTTCAACCCGATACCAGCATCACCATCAAGAACGGCACGGGCACCAGCAACCCACGCACCGAAAAACTTTCCGCCACCAGCTTCGGCAATTACGAGTTCAAGGTTGAACAGGCCGATGGCAAGAGTATGTATGGCGTGCTGCCGCTGAAATTTAACGGTGGTTACCTAGCCGTTGATATCCTGTTCTTCGCTCCGGCCGCCTTCTTCAACTTGCGCGAAGTGTATCCCTACTACCAATTTGATATCGACAAGGGAGTCGTGCGCTACAAGAGCACGGCGACAGGCCCCTGGCTGGAGTACGCTCCCATTGCGTCCGAGTCCGAACGATCCAAAGCCTATTTTTCCGGTCACCACTGAGTCGCAAACCAGCAACAACGACAAGGGCCCGCTGGGTAATGCTTGTCTGTTAAGAGGTTCGGGAGAGACAACCTCTCTCGCCAACTCGCCGTAAACCCTTCCCTGGGGGCTCGATGGCGGCATCCCTGCCGCCAACGGTTGGCTCAAAAGGCTATCTCTCCCTCGCTAATTGACTGGCATTGGGGCCCGATGGCCCCTTGTTGATTCCGTCACCACCAGGCAGCGGAGTTACTCGCCAGACCAGCGCTTGAAGATCAGTGAGGTGTTGATGCCACCAAAGGCAAAGTTGTTGGACATCAGATAGTCGATCTGCAGCTGGCGACCACTCCCCTGGATATAATCCAGCGCCCCGCAGGCCGGATCCGGATTCTCCAGATTCAGGGTCGGTGCAAACCACCCCTCGGCCATCATCTCCAGACCAAGCCAGGCCTCCACAGCCCCACAGGCTCCCAGCGTGTGGCCAAAGAAACTCTTCAACGACGAGATGGGGGTGTGGCTGCCGAAGATGGCATGGGTCGCCTGGCTCTCGGCGATATCCCCCCGATCGGTGGCCGTGCCATGGGCGCTGATATAGCCAATCTGCTCGGCCGTCAGCCCCGCCTGATCCAGGGCCATCTGCATGCAGATCTGCATGGTCGCCTTCTGGGGCTGGGTCACATGGGCGGCATCGCAGTTGCTGGCATAACCCACCAACTCGGCCAAGATGGTGGCGCCTCGGGCCTGGGCATGTTCCAGCGACTCCAGCACCAGAGAACCGGCCCCCTCGCCGA
>JAGOXX010000134.1 GCA_018059485.1 Aeromonadaceae bacterium
CTGGTCGATATCAGCAAGCTATTGCTGAACCCGGTATTGCCCTAACCGCCGGAGCAGCCCGGCCGACCAACTTTGCGTGGGAATCGCCACCACACCGACCAGCGGATGCCTCAGGCATCCGTTTTTTACGCAAAGTCCCATTTTTTTCTACCCAGAATCCGTGGCTGTCGAGGCTGTCACTCTCTGATCAGACAACATCGGTTACCATGGCTCGGATGAGTCATTATCGATTCGTCTGTGGATCATTTATCGTCAGCGGCCCCTCGGTGGTTCTGCATCAAAATTGAGGAAGTTAGTGTCATGGAAGAGCTGAAACATTCAGGGTTGGGGATTGCCTCCTTCTGCATCAGCATTGCGGCAGGTGTGTTTATCTTTTTTACCTTTATCGTCGCCGGAGCCATCGAAGCGACAACGCCGGGCGGCATGGATGAAGAGTCAGTCACCGCAGTCCTCGTCGGACTGGCACTGATTACTTTCCTCTTTGCCTCCCTGGTCTCACTGGGCCTCGGAATTGGCGGACTCTTTCAAAAAGAGCGCAAGAAGGTATTCGCCATACTTGGCACCATTTTTTCAGGTGCGATCATCCTGGTCACCGCCGCCTTGATCGCCATTGGCTTGGCGATGGGTTGATGGCAAATTCCACGACACAGAGATAAAAAAGGGAGCCAGATTGGCTCCCTTTTTACGTGTGGAACTGTCGATTACTCATCCGCTTCCAGATAGGCATAGCCCTGCAGACCCGATTCCAGCTCGGCTAACAGCGCGGTGCGGGTCTCCTCATCCAGTGACGGGTGAGCCGCCAGCAGTTGATAGTTCTCACGGATCATCTGCGGATTGATGTTGACGTAACGCAGCAGGTTGTCGACGTTATCCCCGCGGATCACGTGGCTGATCACCGGCTTACCATCCGCATCCAGACTGATATCGGCGCTGTGAGTGTCACCGAACAGGTTGTGCAGATCACCCAGGATCTCCTGGTAGGCACCCACCAGAAAGAAGCCCATGTAACAACTCTCGTCGGGCGCAAACTCCGGCATCGGCAGCGTACTCTCCACACCAACCCCGTCGACGTAGTGATCGATCATGCCATCGGAATCGCAGGTGATGTCAAACACCACACCGCGGCGCACCGGCGGTCGATCCAGGCCACTGAGCGGCACCACGGGGAAGATCTGATCGATCCCCCAGGCATCCGGCAACGACTGGAACAGCGAGAAGTTGACAAAGCACTTGTCAGCCAGCTTGTCGTTGAGCTCATCGAGCATGGCTCTGTGTTGCCGGTTGATCGGGTTGAGCAGCTCCTTGACCTTCAGGCACAGGTTCAAGTGCAACTCTTCGGCCCAGGCACGCTCCGGCAGCGTCAACAGCCCCATGGTGTACTGGCTGTGAACATCCGCCAGGTCGGCCCCCGAATCGTGGAAAATTTCCAACAGACCGGGATCTTCCTCGTTGAGCTCAAGCCAGCTCTTCCACATGTTCTGCAGCAGCAAGGGTGCCGATTCATCCGGCGCATCCAGTTCGCAACTTTCGACCCGTTCGGTACCAATCACGTTGGAAACCAGCACGGCGTGGTGTGCCGTAATGGCCCGGCCCGATTCACTGATGATGATCGGATGCGGCAATTCAAACTCGCGGCAGACGTCACCTATGCCCCAGACCACGTTGTTGGCGTATTCGCGCAGACTGTAGTTGGCCGAGCAGTGGCTCTGTGAACGAGAGCCTTCATAGTCGACCCCCAGCCCACCACCGACATCCACCACCTCGATGGGAGCACCCATCCGGCGCAGCTCGGCATAGAAACGGCCACACTCGCGGATCCCGCTTTGAATATCGCGGATATTGGCAATCTGTGACCCCAGGTGGAAGTGGACCAACTGCAGCCAGTCGAGCTTGCCCAATTCACGCAACCGTTCAACCAGGCGCAGGATCTGGGCAGCAGAGAGACCGAACTTCGACTTCTCGCCACCGCTGGCCTGCCACTTGCCGGCACTTTGGTGCGCCAGACGAGCTCGCACCCCGATGCGCGGCGCAATATTCAGACGTTCGGCTTCATCCAAAACCAGCTCCAGTTCGGAGGGCTTTTCGATGACGATGTAGACATGGTGGCCCATCAGGCTACCGAGCAGTGCATGGCGCACATACTCACGGTCTTTGTAGCCGTTACAGACGATGACAGTCCCCCGCTCATGGCGGTGGGACAGTACGGCCAACAGCTCAGGCTTGGAGCCGGCTTCCAGCCCCAGACGGGGTTTATCGTCGTAGGCCTTGGCAATCGACTCGATTACCTGGTTCTGCTGGTTCACCTTGATAGGGTAGACGCACTGGTAGCTGCCTTCGTAGCCATAGTTTTCTATCGCTTGCTGAAAGGCATTGAACAGCGCATCGACCCGACTCTTGATGATGTCCGGAAAACGCAATAACACAGGTGCCGCATATCCCTGCTGGCGCAACTGTTCGATGATATCGACTAGGGTAATGCGATGGTCAGGACGGCTCTTGTCCGGAGCCACCACCACCTGTCCCTTATCATCCAAATGAAAAAAGCCACCGCCCCAGTAAGGCAGGTTATAGACCTTGAGAGCGTCCGCTGAGGACCAATTAGTCATGGGCTATGCCTCGCAATAAGAGCTCCGTTGAAAGGAGACTCGTTACTGGCCAAATCACAATCCAGCAGTTCCAGTCTGCACCGGAACTCTGGGGTAGCTGATTGCCCGCAGCCGCGTTGGCCCTAACGCGCGCTGCATGACTGCGGGCCTTTTTCATTCCCACGACAACTGCCGAGGTTTGATTGCCCCGAAGGGCTCACTGCTTTTGCCGACGAAGCCAGAACGCGCCCAACCGAGACTCGGCATAGCAACAAACAGGATCGGGGATGAGGCAAAAGAAGAATTGGGGGAGTTCAACCAGGCGTGAGCCGCGTACTGGGCTGGAGGATAAGGACGTGCCCAAGAGGCGTCATCATGCATGCCGGGTCAAGACTCCATGTCACATCGGCGCCACTACAGGGACACCAGACTAGTGAAAAGCCCCTCGGCAAGAGCGAAGGGCTTGGATATTCGTGCCGCCATATCTTGCTGAGCAATATGGCTATTTGCGCGGAGTTTACACACAGTTTTTTCCATTTGCCAACGGAAATATCTGCGTTAAAAACACCAGAAAAGAGAAGAGAATCAGCACAAATGAGTATTCATTAATTTTGAGTGAATAAAATTACAAAATTGAGTGCCAACCACGGCGGGCCGCAGGTTTGCCCCTGCCACAGGATCGGCAATTGATGCCATCCGTTAGCAGTGGAATCCGCCAAAAACCTGCGATGACGCAATAATAGTCGCTACTGCAAGCGGCATACTTTGGCCTTTATGATCACGAGCCAACTGCTTATGAATAATCTCCTGACCCGTTTCTTCCGCTACATCGCATTCGACACTCAATCTGACGAGGGGCAGACGACCTGCCCATCCACCCCAGGGCAGCTGACCCTGGCCATGCACCTGGCCGATGAGCTCAAGTCGCTCGGTCTGCAGCAGGTTGAACTGGATGACAATGGCTATCTGACCGCGCTGTTGCCCGCCAACGTCACCACGCCGGTACCGGCCATCGGCTTTATCGCCCACATGGATACGGCCCCGGACTATTCGGGTCACAAGGTACAGGCGCAACTGGTCGAATCCTATCAGGGTGGTGAAATAGCGTTAGGAAGTGGCCACGAGGTGCTCAGCCCCATCGAATTCCCCTCGTTGCGTCACTATCTGGGACAGGATCTCATCACCACCGATGGCACCACGCTGCTCGGTGCCGATGACAAAGCCGGGATCTGCGAAATTATCACGGCGGCCGCTCATCTGCTGGCCCATCCAGAAATACCTCATGGGGATATTTACCTGGGGTTCACGCCGGATGAGGAGATCGGCCGTGGCGCTGACCGTTTCCCTCTGGATCGCTTCCGGGCGCAGTGGGCCTATACCGTCGATGGGGGTGAGTTGGGCGAGCTGGAGTTTGAAAACTTCAATGCGGCGACGGCGATCGTGCATATTCGGGGCAACAACGTCCATCCTGGCACCGCCAAGGATGTGATGGTCAACAGCCAGACTCTGGCCGCCCGTT
>JAGOXX010000135.1 GCA_018059485.1 Aeromonadaceae bacterium
CGGAGTTGCGGTATTCGCACAGCTTGAAGACCAGCGTCTTGGGCACGTCCTTGAGCACGTCAAAGCCGCCCGCCATGTCACCATACAGGGTGGCATAGCCGACCGCCATCTCGCTCTTGTTGCCGGTAGTCAGCACGATGCGACGACGCTTGTTGGAGAGCGCCATCAAGAGCACACCACGGCAGCGGGCTTGCAGGTTCTCTTCGGTGGTATCGCGGGCCGTCCCTTCAAACAGCGGCGCCAGCTGAGCCATAAAGCCCTCGAACATAGGCTCGATGGAAATGATGTTGAACTCAACCCCCATCCGCTCGGCCTGCTCCTTGGCATCCTCCACGCTCATCTGGGCGGTGTAGCGGAACGGCATCATCACCGCCTGCACCTTGTCAGTACCGATGGCATCTGCCGCGATGGCGAGCGTCAGGGCGGAGTCTATGCCACCCGAGAGGCCCAGCACGGCCCCCTGGAAACCGTTCTTTGTGACGTAGTCATGCACCGCCAGCACCAGCGCCTGATAGGTCTCGGCCAGGGGCGCCAGCGGCGCGGCGGGTTCCCGCTCTTTCAGCGGCTGACCGTCGACAAAACGCACCAGCGCCAGCTCTTCGGCAAAGGGGGCCAGCTTGTGGGTCAGCTCGCTCTGGCTGTTGAACACCTTGGAGCAACCATCGAAGATCAGTTCGTCCTGACCACAGACCTGATTGAGGTAAACCAGCGGCAAGCCGGTCTGCTCGCAGCGCTCGGCCATCAGCTCGCGGCGGATCCAGGGTTTTTCCTGATCGTATGGGGAGGCATTGATGGTGAGCAGCAGCTCGGCACCGGCCGCCTTTGCCGCGAGTGCCGGGCCCGGTTGCCACAGGTCTTCACAGATGAGCAAGCCCAGCTGGTGGCCACGGAACGACACCACGCAGGTATCGCTCGCAGCGGTGAAGTAGCGCTTCTCGTCGAACACCCCGTAGTTGGGCAGATCCTGCTTGAAGTAACGGGCGATCAGCTTGCCCTGCTCATAGAGAGAGGCGGCATTGTAGAGCGCCTCTCCTTCACGCCAGGGGTGTCCCACCAGAATCGCGCAACGACCCTGCCAGGCCACAACACGAGCCAGAGCCGCCTCCACCCGGACCATCAGATCGCTGCGCAGCAGCAGATCTTCAGGCGGATAGCCGGTCAGCGCCAGCTCGGAGCAGACCAGCAGATCGGCGCCTTGCTGGTCGGCCTCTGCGGCGGCAGCCAGCACCTTGTCACAGTTATCTTCGATGGCGCCTACCGTCAGATTCAACTGGGCAAGCATCAGAGAGAGGGCTTTTGCCATGGCGATGCATCTTGAATTCGAAAATGATGGGGAATGATAAAGAAAAGGCGCTGGCTGTGCCAGCGCCCGAAGGCAATGGATAATAAATCACCCGAGTATCAGCATATCAAGGTGGAATACTGCAGCTAGTCGGGAGGGGGTCACTGGGGGCTGGGTTCGCATTTTTCAAATCATCCGACACCATCAACACACAGTCGCCAGCACTGGTTCCGCTGCTCGGCAACGTAAATGACAGTAGGCTAGGCGTAAAACTAAACTTGTTCTTACTCGGCGTCAGGGTGAAGAAGCTGCCCGCCGGACCGGAACAGGAATAACTGGCCTCAGCTGGTGAACCGATATCCTGTACCGTACACGTCACATTGCTATTACTGATGGTTGCATTCAGATTTTTAGAGGTTTCTGTACAGGCCACTGCGGTATTAACATCCGGGTTCTGACCCTTACCTTTTTCCGTATGAAGGTCTAGGCATTTGATCACCCCAGTGATACTGGTTGTCGGTACCGTCGATGGGATCGGGATCGTCACCTGCAGGGTAGAGGTCATAATAGCACTGGAGCTAGCATCCTCTGGCAGCACAGCAGCCCCGACAACCCCTGAATTCCCCTGATAACTTGTGGCGGTGATCGTGATAGGGGTATTGGCCACCGGCGTACCACTGTAGGTGGTGCTATTAGCCGTCAACCGTCCCCGGCTATAGGTGCCATAGTAGTTATTAGCCGTATTCACCACGGTCGCTATCGGTTGGCTCGTCACGCTCCCTTTGGATGCATTACTGCTGCTCCACGAACTCAACAGCGTCATGTTCACATCTTGGAACGGGATTTTGGCCAGAATCGGCTCGCTTACTCCGTCCTTAAAAACCTCATCGTCCAGATAGCTGGGCGGCATTATATCCACATAGATACCTCGGCTTATCAACTGCACCGTGCCAATGGGCGTTGTCAGTGCCGTCGTATTGCCCGAAGGCTTATTCGCCGCTAGCCAAATATTGAAGGATTGAATGGCGGGGGCAGAACTGGGTGCTGACCAACTGCTGTCGGTATTCCCGGAGAAGGCCGTTTTCTGCCATTTAGCGTGGGTCGTCACCACATAGGCGACATAGGCTTGATAGTTGGCAAGGTTGGTCGCATCATTGAGAAAACTGGCCGAGAAACTGGTCAAGCTCGCGAGACGCCAATCCGGAGCGGGACGATAGAAACCATCGATGCGGATAAACCGGCAGGCATCGAGGTAATCCCCACTACTCGCCGCCACCAAAGTGCCACCGCTGTCCCTGTACCTGCTCCTGCTTGTGTTCAGGGGAGAGAAATAACCT
The DNA here is from genome assembly GCA_018059485.1 of Aeromonadaceae bacterium. GTDB lineage: Bacteria > Pseudomonadota > Gammaproteobacteria > Enterobacterales > Aeromonadaceae > Pseudaeromonas. The sequence goes on from JAGOXX010000135.1 coordinate 2,620, forward strand.
GCAAACCCCTGGCTATTCACATCATAATGTTCTCTGCAACAGGTTGAACAAAGCGTCCCTTGTTGATTGGCCTTTCCGTCCAACACACCGATGGATTTATTCAGCTGGCTGCCGACCTGCCAGTATTGCACCTTGCTCGATTCGATATAGGTTGGGCTTGCTGGCAGGTAGGCGCTGCCCGAGTTGCCGGAGAAGGTGCAACTGCAGTAGACGGTGGCGGTATCTTGCATCGCCTTCCTCGTACTGATGCCATTCGTGGTCAAGTAGGTGGCCGTATCAAATTGGATGGTGCGACTGGAGCCCGAACCTGTTGAGATCTTGGGTAGCGGCTTGCTGGTCTCCTTGTTATTGCCATCACCCAGTTCAATCGCGACCACATCGGGCACGCTCCCCTTGGTGTAATCGACCTTGGGCCCATCCCGCGGTTTGACCAGACCGTCGCCGGTTTCTTCTTTGGTAAAGGAGCCGGTGGGGGAAATAGCGCCGGCCAGTTGCAGAAAACGTGAGTCGCCACCGTTATCATTCCAGGTAACAGTGACCACTATCAGTTTGCGCTGTGGATAGTCGTAGAGATAGGCGGCAGGCTTGGTGGTTGTCCAGGCTCCTCCATCCAGATACTGGTCGCTGACCGTCCAGCTCACTCCATAGTTGTCATACGAGAGTGACTGGTTGTTGCTACCTGTGGAAATATCTTTATAAGCCGTGAGTGGTGGAGTCGCAGTACGTATCTCATTGAAGTTACGAAACTCATCGAGCTTGGACTCGGCCAATCGCATGGCTATCTCGTACCGCCCCCCTTCGCGGGCTGTACTCAACATGCCACGCGCCAGCGAGACAAGTCCAGCCACCCCGACTCCGAGTAGAACCAAGGTAATAAGGATCTCCAGCAGGCCGAATCCTTTATGCTTTTTCATATGCTTTCCTCGCCCTACCAATCCCGCCAACTGCCAGGCACCATCTTGGTGGACTGGAACATGGCCCCACTCTGGATGCTGCTCATCACCCTCTGATCGTATTTCAGGTTAAAGTTTCCGTTGAGGTTCTTGGGGGGGGAATTAAGGATCAGGGAACCATTAATGGTTGCATTGCCATTCGTCTTAACATCGTAAGGAGAAGGTTCCATGGATGAATAGACAAAGATAATCCCGTTAAACGTCTTGTCGGCATTCAGGGTGAGATCCCCATCCTTCACTATCAGTGCCACAGGCGAGCTCTCACTTCCCACATCATCGGGCAAATCGCAGTTTCCCTGAACAATATAGATTCCCGTGGAGGTAGGGCCTAGAGAGCTGCAACTAGAGCCGGGAGGAACAGCCACCGCCTTGTCGTTCATATTGGCCCAACCCTCAGCCGTATCCGGCTCCCCGAACAGGTACCAGAGAAGATCGGGGGGAAACGTAGAGTCATTTGCCTTGATATCGGGCCCGATATTATCGCTATCGCTGAGAGCAGTGCCACAACCACCGTTAA
>JAGOXX010000035.1 GCA_018059485.1 Aeromonadaceae bacterium
GCTGCCCTTTTTAGACGAACGAGCCGATTAGCCCTTGAGCAGGTAGGCTCGCAGAGCGGCGAAGTCGGCATCCATCTCATCGGAGAGCAGTGCCAGTTCGGCGCGCTCAGCCAACGGGCCCGGCAGCGGCAATTCGATACTCAGTATCTCCTCAACGCTCTCCTTGAACTTGGCCGGATGGGCGGTGCACAGGAAGATACCCGCTTCGTCAGCAGCCAGCTGGCTCTGCAGCAGATCCCAAGCGATGGCGCCGTGAGGCTCGCACAGATAGCCCTGGGCATAGAGGCGCTGCAGCGCATCACGGGTTTGAGCGTCAGTGCGGGAACCTGAGGCCAGGCTCTTGAGATCCCAACCCTTGACCTTGAACAACTCTTCGACACGGGGCCAGTTGTTCGGACGGCTGACATCCATCGCATTCGACAGGGTTGCCACGGTAACCTTCGGATCCCAATTGCCATCCTGCAGGTAACGGGGAACCGTGTCGTTGGCATTGGTCGCCACGACAAAACGCTTGACCGGCAGACCCAAGGCCTTGGCGATCAGACCAGCAGTCAGATTGCCGAAGTTGCCGGACGGTACGGCGATCACAGCCTGAGCGCGCTTGTCCGCTGGCAATTGGGCAACGGCTTCGAAGTAGTAGCAGACCTGAGCCAGCAGACGGCTGATGTTGATGGAGTTAGCCGAGTTCAGACCGATGGCACGCTTGAGCTCTTCGTCATCGAAGGCCTGCTTAACCAGCGCCTGACAATCATCGAAGGCGCCATGAACGGCGATGGTGCGGATGTTACCACCCAGGGTACAGAAGAGTTTCTCCTGCAGCGGACTGATCTTGCCCTTCGGATAGAGGATCACCACCTCGATGTTGGGCAGACCATAAAAGGCATGGGCCACAGCGGCACCGGTATCGCCAGAGGTAGCCGTCAGGATGGTGATCTTCTTGCCATCGGAGACAGCAGTCAGCGACTGCGCCATGAAGCGGCCACCGAAATCCTTGAACGCCAGGGTCGGGCCATGGAACAGTTCGAGGGCATATTGATTGTCACCCACCTTGACCAGAGGAGCCGGGAAGGTGAAGGCATTGGCCACCAACTGAGCCACCTCGGGCAACTCATCCCCCAGCAGATGGCGCAGTATGATGGCTGAGCGCTCGACCAGCGGCTTGGCCAGCAGGGCATCGACATCGGCCAGCGGGGTCAGGGTTTCCGGGAAAAACAGCCCCTGCTCACGCCCCAAGCCTTGCTTGACGGCTTGCGCGAAGTTGACCTGCTCAGAGTGATCTTTGATGTTGTACAGCTGCATAATCCTGTTTCCTTACTCGATGTTGTTCACCGTGGTGCCCACGCGATCGATGCGGCACACATGGCAGAATCCATCCTGATTCTGAATAAAATTGGCTTCCAGCCACTCCTGCATACGCAGAGCCTGCTGTTTGTCGGTCATGACCACGAAGACACTCGGACCCGAGCCAGAGATACCGGTTGCCAAGGCTCCCGCCATGGCAGCATGTTGCCGGACTTCGGCAAACCCCGGGATCAGCGCCTGACGATAAGGCTCGGCGATCACATCCTTGAGTACGGCGGCCGCCAGCTCTTCCTGCCCGCTGTAGCTGGCGTGGATGAACGCAGCCAGACGGCGACCATAGGTCAGGCAATCACTGCGACGATATTGGGCTGGCAATATGGCTCGCGCTTCCGCGGTGCTGATGCTGATCCCCGGATAACAGGAGACCCAATACCAGCTGTCAAAATCCGGGATCGCCTGGCTGATGACGCCCGCCTCTTCGATCATCAACTGGATGCCACCCAGATAGCAGGGGGCTACGTTGTCGAAGTGAACCGAGCCTGAGATGCTACCCTCGAGCTCGCCCATCAACAACAGTTGTTCATCCTTATCCAGCGCAAAATCGTGAAAGCCATTCAGACCTTCCAACGCCGCAACTATGCTCGAGGCACTGGAGCCTAGACCGGAGCCGATGGGAAGATTCTTCTCAAGCACCATATGCAGAGGCTGGATCTGGCGCCCCTTCTTCTTCAGCGCCTCGGCGTAGCCCAAGTAGCAGGCATAGACAATATTCTTCTGCGGATCGCTCGGCAGCTTGTGCGCAAAGCGACCACGGCACTCCAGCGTAAATGGCTGGGAACCGGCGTGCACCTCGACGCGATCGCCGAGCAGGGAACCATCAATCGGGGCGAGCGCCGCCCCGAGAACATCAAAACCGACACTGACGTTACCGATCGATGCGGGTGCGTAGGCAACAACCGCCATATTAAACCTCCTGCTTCCAGTTCAGGGTCCGCAGCAGGTCGGCAAAAACCCCGGCCGCAGTCACTTCAGTACCCGCCCCATAGCCACGGAGAACAAGAGGGATGGGTTGATAATAAGTTGAGAAGAAGGCCAACGCGTTTTCGCCATCCTTCACCTTGTAGAGGGGATCATTCTCATCGACGGCCTTGATGGCCACCTTACACTTGCCCCCCTCGATGGCACCGACATAGCGCAGCACCTGCCCCTTGGCCTTGGCCTCCGCCACCTGGGTGGCAAACCAGGCATCGGCCTGCGGCAGACGTTCGATGAAGCTGGCAGTGTCGCCGCTGGCATCAAATCCAGGCGGCAGCGCCTGCTCGATCTCGACATCGTCCAGATCCAGCGGCATTCCGGCCTCACGGGCCAGGATCAGTAGCTTGCGGGCGACATCCATGCCGCTCAGATCATCACGCGGATCCGGCTCGGTGAATCCCTTGGCCTTGGCGGTCAGGGTCGCTTCGGAGAAGCTCATCCCCTCGTCGAGTTTGCCGAAGATGAAGGAGAGCGAGCCGGAGAGGATACCGGCAAAGGCCTTGAGCTTGTCACCGGCCTTGATGAGATTCTGCAGGTTTTCGATGACCGGCAGACCGGCACCGACGTTGGTTTCATACAGGAACTTGCGACGGGTCAGTTGCGCCGTCTTGCGCAGCTCCCGGTAGTAAGCCATGGAGCTGGTATTGGCCTTCTTGTTCGGCGTGACCACGTGGAAGCCGGCCGCCAGGAAATCGGCGTACTGGCTGGCAATGGATTCATCGGAGGTGCAATCGACGATGACCGGGTTGATGAGATGGCTGTCATCCACCAGCTTCTTGACCGCGGCCAGAGTGAAGCTCTGCTGTGCTTCATCCAGCAACGCCGCCCAGTTGTTCAGATCCAGACCATCACGGTTCAGAGCCAGCTTGCGCGAGTTGGCGAGGCCGACCACACGCAGGCCTATGCCCTGTGCTGCCAGCACCGGCTGTTGACGGCGGATCTGCTCGAGCAGAGCGCCACCGACACCACCGAGCCCCACCAGGATCAGGTCGATGAACTGCATACTGGTGAAGAAGTTTTGGTGACAGGCCTTGATCGCCTCGTTGACCTTACCCTTACCAACCACAGCCGAGATCGACCGCTCGCTGGAGCCCTGAGCAATTGCAATCACGTTGATGTTGGCCTGAGCCAGCGACATGAAGAAGCGGGCCGAGACCCCCTTGCTGGTGCGCATACCATCACCGACAACCGAGATGATCGCCAGGTCGTGACGCATCTCGATCGCCTCAAGCAAACCGGCCTTGAGCTCCAGCTCGAACTCCTCTTCCAGCACCTTCTGTGCCTTCTCGGCATCATAGGTGTGGATACAGAAGCTGATGCTGTACTCCGAGGATGATTGGGTGATCAGGGTGATGGAGACCCCCGCTCGCGAGACGGCGGTGAAGATGCGGCCGGCCATGCCGACCATCCCCTTCATGCCGGGGCCACTGACGTTGATCATCGAGATACCAGCCAGATCGGAGATCCCCTTGACCGGCAGCTCGTCATCACCCTGCTCGGCGATCAGAGTGCCATCACCTTGCGGATTGAAGCTGTTTTTGATGAGGCACGGGATCTGGAACTGGGCGATCGGTGCAATGGTGCGCGGGTGCAACACCTTGGCGCCAAAGTAGGAAAGCTCCATCGCCTCTTTATAAGACATGCGCTTGAGCAGTACGGCATCCGGTACCAGGCGCGGATCGCAGCTGTAGACACCATCGACATCGGTCCAGATCTCGCAGCACTCGGCGCTGACGCAGGCAGCCAGACATGCGGCGGAGTAGTCAGAACCATTGCGCCCCAGCAGCACCAGCTCACCCTTGGCATTGCCGCCGGTGAAGCCAGCCATCAGATAGACAGCCTCTTCCTGGAGAGGTTCGGATTGGAAGCGAGCGCGGGAGACATCAATGTTGACGTGGGATTCGAGGAAGCCGCCTTCGGCCAGCAACAGTTGCACCGGATCCAGCTGCACGACCTGGTGACCACGGACCAGCAGCAACTCCTCCATACAGGCAATCGAGAGCGCCTCACCACGGCTGAGGATCTGAGCCTGCACATTGTCCGGACACTGGCCCAGCAGGGTGATGCCCTGCATCTTGCGGCGAACCGCGGTGAATTCCTGCTCCATACGAGCCTTGAGCTTGGCATCATCCAGAGCCGCATACTTGGCCTTCAGACCATCAATCAGACGGGTGAAGATACCTTCGATCTCGGTCAAGGTACCGGATGCATCCAAACCCCGGCTGGTCTGTTCGACCAAAGCCACCAGATGGTTGGTCACCTTGGCTGGGGCGGATAAAACAAGCGCCACCTGGGCTTGTTTCTGGGTGTTCACCACTATGTCTGATACCCGCAAGAAACGGTCGGCATCAGCCAGTGAAGAGCCGCCAAACTTCAAAACACGCATACTCATCTCCCTGTAACGAAAAGGCCCGTACCTTGTGGGTACGGGCCTTTGAAATTTCTGAACCTGTTGTCAGTGCACTCAGCAGCCCGCCCCGAAACCACCCAAGGTGGTGCCGGTAATAATAATTGTGGTGGTGCGAGTGGTCAGTGACAGCATGTTGGAAATCAAACCTGAATTAAGAAACGCGTCTAGCAATACCGGATTGCGATGACTGCTGTCAATCAATTCTTTTCTGCTGCAAGGCCTTGGCCAGATCCTTACACAGCAGATGTAGCAGGTTCATATCCCGCTGTGCCAGCATAGGTATCCCATCCATCACCCACTTTCTTAGTTTTTCATCCTGCGCAACCCCGATCTGATCGAGAATTTGTGCTGAAGCTCCTTGCAGGGCGTGAACTTGTCCGATTGCTGGTTCTGTATCCACTTTTGTCGCCTGCTCTTCATCCAGCAGGGATGAAAGCTCATAGGCATACAACATGATGGCCTGCCCCAGATTCAGCGATGGATACCCCACCCGCAAGGGTAAATAGCTGATGAGATCCGCCAAAGCCAACTGAGCATTAGAGAGCCCAGACTCTTCGCAGCCAAACAGGATGCCAACCCGCTGCAGCCCCTGCTTGCTGCGGATCTGGCCGCAGATTGCCTCCGGGGTCAGATAGCGATGTGACTCCCCCCGCTGACGAGCCGTCGTCGCGACCACCAGATCCAGATCGGCGAGCGCCTCCGGCAAGGTCGGGAAGCTCTCGGCTTGTTGCAACAACTCCTGAGCACCATGAGCCACCCAAACGGCCTCCTGGCGCAGATGCGCCTCACTGGCGACGATGCGCAGACGAGAGAACCCCATGGTCTTGAGCGCACGAGCAGCCGCCCCGACATTTTCCGGGCGAGCGGGCGCCATCAGAATAAAAATGATCTCCATTGCGGCACCTCCTGAAATATTGACGCGACAATCTAGCGAGACCCTCGTCAGATTGCCAGCACCACTCCGTAGCAGCTGGCCGAATTCCCTGCCTGTGCCAAGCTCGTAACAAAGTTGACATAAGTCAAACATGATGATGAAAAATGTAACTGCCCTGTAGCCAACCTTTGTTAACTTCCTGTTACTTGATACATTTCTCCATCGGAACCCTCCCCTGTCGCGCCGATTTTTTCCCCACGCACTGTCGTTGTCGACAGCAAAACCGGGGAAAAACGGCAACCCTATCGAAATATCCGATGGTTCCTTACTCGAAGCCAGATCGGCATATCGCCTTTATGACGAGAGAATGTTAAATTTTATTAATAGCTTTTAACCTCTTGGGTAACGTCCATGCACACACCACAGATCTTGATCGTCGAAGATGAACTCGTGACGCGTAATTCCCTGAAGAGCATCTTTGAAGCCGAAGGCTATGACGTGCTCGAAGCCACTAATGGCGACGAAATGCACGCGGCGTTAACCGACAATGATGTCGATCTCGTCATCATGGATATCAATCTTCCAGGAAAGAATGGCTTGCTGCTGGCTCGCGAGCTTCGTGAAAAAGGGCAAACCGGTCTGATGTTCCTGACCGGGCGGGATAATGAAGTCGACAAGATCCTGGGGCTGGAGATCGGCGCCGACGACTACATCACCAAGCCGTTCAGCCCGCGTGAATTGACGATTCGCGCACGCAATCTGCTCAGTCGCACCCTGCGAACCGAAGAGACAGCATCTGATAATAGCGACGTAGAACAGTATCGCTTCAATGGCTGGACACTGGACATCAACAGTCGCAGCCTGATCAATCCGGCTGGCGAATCGTTTCGTCTGCCACGTTCCGAATTCAGGGCCTTGTTGCACTTCTGCGAAAACCCGGGACAGATCCAGACACGCGCCGAATTGCTGCTGAAGATGACCGGACGTGAACTCAAACCTCATGACAGAACCGTCGATGTGACCATTCGCCGCATCCGCAAACATTTTGAATCCGATGGCGAAACCCCCGAGATCATTACCACCATTCATGGCGAGGGCTACCGATTCTGCGGAACCCTAGAAACCGCATAAGAGAGTGACGGGGCTTGAAAGCCCTTTTCTATTCACCTAATCACCGAAGAAAAGGGCAGGAAGGTCCCCTTTCACCAACACGCCGTAAACCCATCCATGGGGGCTCGATGGTAGCATCCCTGCCACCAACGGTTGGTTCAAAGGGAACACATCCTGCCTTTTTTGATCCGAATTGACCAAATGCCGCATTTTTACGGCCGCGAAGCCGACAGCTCCCGATTTAAAGCAGCCCCACCAGCATCTGCAGCAGTAGCTACCTTATCCATTTTTCAACAATAGATAGCAGCCATTTAGCCATCCAGACATAAAAAAGGCCGTTGACACCAACCGCCATACCCCCTAGCATCTTTTACTATGTTTACTGGCCTCTACAGCCAGTTTGGCTGCCCTGCTGCCGAGAGGTAGCGACAGCTAGTCGCAATGACCCGAGATTAACCATGATTAAACTAAGCAAGATTGCAAAAACCTACGGACAAGGGCCCCAAGCCGTCCAGGCGCTCAAACCGCTGGATCTCACCGTGGGCAAAGGGGAGATATTTGGCGTCATCGGTGCCTCGGGCGCCGGGAAGAGCACGCTGATCCGCTGCGTCAATCTGCTGGAACGTCCAACCTCCGGGCTGGTCGAGGTCGATGGCGTCGAATTGACGAGCCTCTCCGACCATGAGCTGACTCTGGCCCGCCGCAAGATCGGTATGATTTTCCAGCATTTTAATCTGCTGGCCTCGCGTACCGTCTTCGCCAACGTCGCCTTGCCCCTGGAGCTCGCCGGCCTGAACAAGGAGGAGATCCAGCACCGGGTCTCAACCCTGCTGGAGCTGGTTGGCCTCAGTAATCGCGCCCATGCCTATCCATCCGAACTCTCGGGTGGACAGAAGCAGCGGGTGGCCATCGCCAGAGCCCTGGCTCCCGAGCCCAAGGTACTGTTGTGCGATGAGGCGACATCGGCGCTGGATCCGCAAACGACACAATCCATCCTGGAGCTGCTCAAGGAGATCAACCGCAAACTCGGCCTGACCATACTGCTCATCACCCATGAGATGGATGTGGTCAAGAGCATCTGCGATCGGGTCGCCATCATCAGCGATGGTGAATTGATTGAGCAAGGCGAGGTGGCCTGGTTCTTCTCGCACGCCAAAACCCAACTGGCCCAGGAGTTTATCCGGTCAACGATCCATCTGCCGATCCCGCAGGATTATCAAGCGCGGCTGCACAGTGAACCGGCCCCGCAACGCTGGCCGCTACTGCGTCTTGGATTCAGTGGTAATACAGTCGATGCGCCACTGATCTCCGAAGCCAGCCGCCAGTTCGGCGTCGATGTTTGCATCCTCAGTGCCGATATCGAGTATGCCGGCGGGGTCAAATTCGGCTTTTTACTGGCGGAGCTGGTTGCCAGCCAAAGCGCCAGCGAGCAAGCCATCGAATTCTTCCGTCAACATCAAATTCAGGTAGAGGTATTGGGCTATGTCAGCAGCCATGATTGAGTTACTCGTGCTGGCATTCGGCGAAACCGTGCTGATGGTACTGGCTTCGGCGCTGTTCAGTGCACTGATCGGCATACCGCTGGGTGTCGCCCTGCATGTCACCAAACCGGGGCAGATACTCGCTCACGCCAAGTTGCAGTTGCTGCTTGGCACCCTGGTCAATATCGGCCGCTCCGTCCCCTTCATCATACTGCTGGTGGCGATAATCCCATTTACCCGGTTCATCGTCGGCACCAGCATAGGCACCATAGCAGCGATTGTCCCCTTGACCGTCGGCGCCATTCCGTTTGTCGCTCGCTTGATCGAAGGGGCCTTGATTGAAGTTCCGTTCGGTCTGCAAGAGGCGGCCCAGGCCATGGGCGCCAAACCGCTGCAGATCATCCATAAAGTCCTCCTGCCGGAGGCGCTACCGGGCATCATCAATGGGTTGACCATCACTCTGGTCACGCTGGTGAACTATTCCGCCATGGCAGGCGCCATCGGCGGAGGCGGTCTGGGCGATGTCGGTATCCGTTACGGCTATCAGCGCTTCGATCCGACCGTCATGCTGATTACTGTTGTTATTCTGGTGCTGCTGGTGCAGCTCATCCAGGGATTGGGTGACCGACTGGTCAAGTACGTCGACCACCGTTGAGTCATACAGGTTTTTACCTCAGGAGGTTCTCATGAAATACGCCTTACACACTGCCGCAGCCTTGCTCTCCGCTCTCCTCATTTCTGGATGTGGCAAGAGTGAACAAGACAACCACATCAAGGTCGGGGCCATTGCCGGTACCGAAGCCCAGGTCGTGGAAGTCGCCAAGAAAGTCGCCAAGGAAAAATTTGGTCTGGAAGTCGAGATCGTCAGCTTCAGCGATTATGTGACACCGAACGTCGCTCTGAATGATGGCAGCATCGATGTGAATGCATTCCAGCACAAACCCTATCTGGATGCCCAAATCAAGGATCGCGGCTATAAAATCACCGCTGTTGGCAATACCTTCGTCTATCCAATCGCCGGCTACTCCTCCAAGATCAAGAGTCTTGCCGATCTGAAGCCAGGTTCCCAGATCGCCGTACCGAACGATCCGACCAATTTGGGCCGCTCCTTGCTGCTGCTGCAAAAGCAGGGACTCATCAAGCTGAAGGCAGATGTTGGTCTGAACGGTACCGTACTGGATATCGTCGAGAATCCAAAGCAGCTCAAGATTGTCGAGCTTGAGGCAGCACAACTGCCACGCTCTTTGGATGATGTCGACCTGGCGATCATCAACACCACCTATGCCTCACAGATCAACCTGTTGCCGACTCGTGACGGCCTGTTTGTCGAAGACAAGGACTCTCCCTATGTGAATCTGATCGCCGCCCGTGAAGCGGATAAAGAGACACAGAAGGTCAAGCAGTTCGTCCAGGCTTACCAAAGCGAAGAGGTATACAAGGCGGCGCAGGAGCTGTTCCATGGTGGTGTTATCAAGGGCTGGTAACAAACCTTGAATCCCGTCATGTAAATTGGTGTAAATGTTGGTAGAATCCATTGAAGGGCCACGAAAGCGTGGCCTTTCGCTTTCTCAACCGCTATCGTAAGCGGGTTAGGGAACGATAAACATAAAATAAAAACTGCACGGATACTGCTGCCATGAAAGATTGGTACTTGGCATATTGTCGGCCTCGCGAAGAGTACAGAGCTAGCCAGCACCTGCGCAATCAGGGTGTCGATAGCTATTACCCGCAAGTTGAGGTCGCACGATTCCAGCGCGGCCAACGCGTCGCTCGTCTGGAACCCATGTTTCCCTCCTACCTGTTCGTGCAGGTCGATATTGACTCCTTTCCCCCCTACCGTTTGAACGCGACCCGAGGTCTGCGTCATATGGTGCGCTGCGGTGAGCAATGGACCAAGGTTCCCCAGGAGCTGATCTATAACCTGATGTGTCAGGAGGATAGTGACGCCAGCCGCTCCATTCTTGACCGGGTGCCCCACTGCGGTGACAAGGTGCTGATCCAGGAGGGGATCTTCGCCGGGCTTGAGGCGCTTTATCAGGAACCAGACGGCGAGCTACGCTCCTTCCTGCTGCTTGAGATGCTCCACAAGCAGGTGCGCCACAGCATCGACAACCGAGAGTTCGCCCGGGTTTAGTCACTCCCGAGCTTAAAAGCCGCGCAGCAGCCGATATTCGGCCTGCACATAGGTGTCGGTCATGCCACTGACGTAATCGATCAACAGACGAACCCGGTAATACCACTCCTGCTCATCGTCCTGCTCAAAATCGTGCTCTTCTTCTCGCAAGGCTCGCTGATAGGCCTCGACATGACGCCGTGACAGGCGGTGACAGAGTCGCCGCTGAAGTGCCAGGCCGCCCCCCTCCTCGCCAGCCAGCAGGGCCGAGAACTCGGTACGCGACAGCCGCAGCAAACAGCTATAGCAATCGAGTACCCCGGTCAAGGCCGCATGGCCTTCAAGCTCCAACGCCTCGATTTCGCGGCAACGGAAGATCTGCTCCCGCGCCAATTGCCGCAACAAAGAGAGTACCTCTACGGCAGGATGACCAGCAGCCAGCAAGGTTCCGTTAAACTGGCCAGCCAGAATAGTCGACTCTCGCTGCCGGTACTCACCAACCACAACGTGCACAACATCTTGAGTCAGTTGTCGACGAAACGTAGGGAAAAAACCCTCGTCGCTGGCATTGGCCTGGGCCAGCAGGCTCGCCAGGTACTCGCCCCCCGACCACGCCGACTGCAGGTGGTGCTGTAAGGCCGATAGGCTCAATAAGCCACGATCGACCGCATCCTCCAGATCGGCAATGCAGTAGCAGAGATCATCGGCAGCCTCCATCTGATAGACCAGAGGGAACCGAGCGCCCGCAGCCAACCCCAGAGTCGCTCGCAGCTGGTCGATGAGCCGTCGTTCACTGAAGAAGAAACCAATTCGGCTCGAGCCATCACCGATGCCGAATGGAACTTTTATCAGGGTTGCCAACAGGCTATAGGTCAGATCAAGCCGCTGCAGGGAGTGAACCAGGCGCAAACTCTGAGCGTTACCATCGAACGCGAGGAGATCCGGTTCCAGCGTGGTACTCCACTGCCGACTCGGCTCGTGGGCCAGGCTTTGCCGATACAGTTCGGGGAGTCGCTCGGCAAGCCAGGCCCGCAACACCGACTCACCGAAGTGGCCAAAGGGTGGATTACCCACATCGTGCAGCAAGCAAGCCATCTCCAGCAGGTTGAGCAGTGCGGCATCCGGCAAAGAGCCCGCCGGATGGGCCGCCATCCATTGCCGACAGATCTGCCGCCCGACCTGCTGTACCTCCAGGGAGTGGGTCAAGCGGCTACGCACCGAGGCTTTGACATCCAGCGGAAACACCTGAGTCTTCTGCTGCAAGCGACGGACGGGCGCACTTTGCACCACCCGTGCCCGGTCGTTCTCGGTCGCCTCCAGCAGGGACGAATTTTCCTCACCCGAAAAGCGTGTCGCCTGCAATAGCCGCTGGTACCTCATCATGCCATCGTCCTTATAAGTATCCGCTACAGGTGCAGCGTGTTAGCTTCCTAGCCACTGCTTGAGCGTCTGCAAATCCTGCGGGTAATAGTGATGCAATCCCGAAATCCACTCACCGATCTGAGCTTCCCACTCCGGCAGCTCTGCCGATTGAGCCAGCTTGGCTAACTGATGGAGTCGGCTCAAACCTATGGCCCCGGTCGCACTCTTGATCTTATGCGCCTCACTGGTGATCCCCTCGCGATCCTGAGTCTCCAGTCGCGAATCCAGCTCACTCAAGTAGCTCGGCATCATCTGTTCAAACAGCTCGACAGCCCCAATCAGCACACTCTTGCCCACCATGTCGGCATAATCGGTCAGAAAACTCATATCCAGAGCCTCAGGCAGTGAGGTAGACGCTGAGCGCTTCATTGTCGCAGGTGCCGCAACCGGGGCAAACAGCTGACTCAATACCCGCTTGAGATTGTCCACCGATAGGGGTTTACCGATCGCATCCGTCATGCCATGGGCCAGATATTCGGACTTATCGCGGATCAGGTTGGCAGTCAAAGCCACCATAGGCGGCAGCCCATGGGTGCCATACCGTTCCAGTAGATGATCAGCCACCTCGAAGCCCGTCATGTCCGGCAGCTGGATATCCAGCAGCAGCAGATCGAATAGCCCGGGTTTGACCAGCTCCAGCGCCTCAGCCCCGCAGCGTGCAGGCGTCACCGTGTGGCCCAGCTTCTCCAGCAATGCCGTTGCCACCGTGATGTTCAGCTCCACATCTTCAAGCAGCAGGATCCGCAGGTTGGGGGTCACATGGTTCGATTCAGGCTCCGGCTCATCCAGACATTCGACCGTCAACTCCAGCACGAAACAGCTGCCATGCCCCTCCTCACTATCGACCTCCAGGGTCCCCCCCATGGCCTCGACCAGCTGACGAGAAACCGCCAGACCAATCCCGGTACCCACAGCATGTTTCTTGCTGTTGACCTGGTAATACATGGTGAATATTTTACTCAACTCGCTGGCCGGGATACCGATCCCGGTATCCTCGACCTCGAAGCGCAAGGTCAGATGCCGATGCTCGGCCGTGCCCATATAGACCCTCAGCGTGACGCCACCATGTTCGGTAAACTTGATCGCATTCCCCGTCAGGTTCCAGAGTACCTGACGCAGCCGGGTGCCATCGGCCAACACCCAATGGGGTAACTCGCCATCCAGATCGAAGTGCAGATAGAGCCCCTTCTGCTCCGCCATCAGCCGGGTCAACGACTCCAGGTCGCTGAGGAAGGCTGGCAGATCGACTCGCATCGGGGCAATTTGCAAACGGTGACGGTCTAGTTTGTCCAGATCGATGATGTCATTGAAAATATTGCCCAAAGTTACGGCACTGACATGGATGGTATTCAGGTATTGCCGCTGTTCGGCATCCAGTCGAGTCTCCTGCAGGATGCGACTCAAACCCACGATCCCGTTGAGCGGCGTGCGCAGCTCATGACTGATAGTCGAAATGAAGGTGGTCTTCTCGCGGCTGGCCTGCTCCAGCTGCTGCTGATGGCGCTGCCGCTCGGTGACATCACG
>JAGOXX010000136.1 GCA_018059485.1 Aeromonadaceae bacterium
GGTGCTGGCCACCGAGATCGCCAAACCATCGGTCGATTCGGCCCAGTACAACATCCAGGCCAACGACATCCAGAACGTGAAGATACTGCGCATGTCGGCGGAAGAATTTACCATGGCGATCCGGGGCGAGCGGGTATTCAATCGCCTCAAGGGGATCGATCTGACCAGCTACCAGTGCAACACCATCTTCGTCGACCCGCCGCGAGCCGGGCTGGATCAGGCCACCCTCGACATGGTGCAGGGGTATGAGCGGATCCTGTATGTCTCCTGTAACCCATTGACGCTACGCGACAATCTGCAACAGCTGACGCAAACCCACGATATCAAACAGCTGGCGCTGTTCGATCAGTTCCCCTACACGGAGCACATGGAGAGCGGAGTCCTGCTGGTGCGGCGTTAACATATCCCCCTCATGTAGGAACCACATCGCATCCGGTTCTTCACTTCCCGAGAACAGCAAAAAAGGCGCCGAGGCGCCTTTTTGTTAATCAGCTAGCGAAGGCGAGATAGCCTTTTGAGCCAACCGTTGGCGGCAGGGATGCCGCCATCGAGCCCCCAAGGATGGGTTTACGGCGAGTTGGCGAGAGAGGTTGTCTCGCCTGAACCTCTTCACGAATTAGCATCAGCGCAGCGTTTATCCCACACGTATCGGTCTTCATTCACCTACAACATGTAGTTATCCGACAGCGCAATGCGCGCCACACCGGAAGCCACAGCCGCCAGCGCCACGGCCCGCGCCACCCGAGGCAACAGTCGCGGATCCATCGGTTTGGGGATCACATACTCAGGGCCGAAACTCAGTTCGCTCACATCGGCTGCCGCCAGAACCTCGGCGGGCACCGGCTCCTTGGCCACCTGACGCAATGCCTCGACGGCCGCCTTCTTCATCTCGATGTTGATCCGGCTAGCACGCACATCCAATGCCCCGCGGAACAGGAAGGGGAAACAGAGTACATTATTGACCTGGTTCGGGTAGTCGGAGCGCCCGGTGCCAATGATGAGATCATCACGGACCGAGCGGGCAAGTACCGGATCAATCTCAGGATCCGGATTGGAACAAGCAAAGACCACCGGACGCGGCGCCATCAACGCTATGTCATCGGCACTCAGCAGATCCGCCCCCGAGACACCGACGAAGATATCAGCCCCGGTGATCGCCTCGCGCAGCGACCGCGGCCCCGCATCATTGACGAAGCGTGGCTTCTGACCATTCAGATCGGTGCGCCCCGAGTGGATCACTCCGTGGCGATCGACCATAAACAGATTTTCCTTGCGAGCACCACAGGCGATCAGCAGATCCATGCAGGCCACCCCGGCGGCCCCGGCCCCTAGGCAGACGATGCGGCAATCGGCCAGGGACTTGCCTTGGATCTCCAACGCATTGAGCATGCCGGCGGCGGTGACTATGGCCGTACCATGCTGGTCATCATGGAATACCGGCACCTTGCAGCGCTCGATCAGCGCCTGTTCGATCTCGAAACACTCGGGGGCCTTGATGTCTTCCAGATTGATGCCACCGAAGGTGTCGGCGATGTTGGCCACGGTGCGAATGAAGTCCTCGCTATCGGTATGGGTCACCTCGATATCGATGGCATCAATGTTGGCAAAGCGCTTGAACAACAAGGCCTTACCCTCCATGACCGGTTTGGAGGCCAGCGGCCCCAGATTGCCGAGTCCGAGGATGGCAGTGCCGTTGGTGATGACGGCCACCAGGTTGGCCTTGGCGGTATAGCGGTAAGCCTCATCCGGGTTGGCGGCGATTTCCCGCACCGGCTCGGCGACCCCCGGACTGTAAGCCAGAGTCAGATCCAGCGCCGTTTCGGCTGGTTTCGTCAGTTGAATGGCAATCTTGCCCGGTGTCGGGCTGGCATGATAATCCAGAGCTTGTTGGCGGAGATCAGTCATCGGATGTTCCCTTTGCAACGGGGGGAGATGAGGTAATATCACTACGTTGTGAGATGGCGCGCTGTGATCATAATCACCTCATTCGGGTTCACAAGGGGCGTTTGAGTCCGACAGCACAAGATTCTTCCACTTTTGACGACGCGATGAACTATTTCCGAAAATATCTCCTGATGGTTCCGGATAGCCACCAACGGAGAACGAAAAACCCATGAAGCGACGCCCCTATTGCCCAGCCTGTGAGCGGCCACTATCCCGCTGTCTGTGCACTCTGGCGAAACCCGTTGCGCTGCCCTGGCGTCTGGTAGTGCTACAGGATCCGAGCGAGGTAAAAAATGCCAAAGGTTCGGTGGCCCTGCTGCGAGCCTGTCTGCCCGAATTGACATTGTGGCGCAGTGAGAACTTTGCCGAGCATGAGGATCTGGAGGGACTGCTAAAAGATCCTGCTTTGCGCTGCTTGCTGCTCTATCCCGGCGAATCGGCAATCTCAGTCCCCCAGCTGCAGGCACAAAGCGATGAACGCCCACTCTGCTTTATTCTGCTCGATGGTACCTGGCGCAAGAGCCTGAAACTGCTGCACAGCCATCCGCAACTACAGCTCTTGCCGCGGGTCGCTCTCGCCCCCAGCCAGCCGGGCGGCTACCACATCCGCAAATCCCCGCGCGCCGATGGCCTGTCAACCTTCGAGGCGGCAGCCCACCTGCTCGGTGAATGGCAGGCCGACCAGGCTACCGATGACAGCGCACGCCTGCTCGGCTGCTTTTCATCCTGGATCGAACGAGAGCTGGCGGCCTTGCCGGCCGAGGTGAGAAGCCGCTATCCAGCCGGCTCGTGACTCAGCCGCCGGGCGGCACCGACAAATCGCAGAGATAAAAAAAGCGCCTCGAGAGGCGCTCTTTTGTGGTGGGCGAAGAATTACTTCTTGCCAACCAGGGCGCCGAAGCGCTTGTTGAAACGGTCAACACGACCACCGGTGTCAACGATCTTCTGCTTGCCAGTGTAGAACGGGTGGCATTCAGAGCAAACGTCCAGGTTCAGATCGCGACCAGTGGAGTTGATTTGGAATTCGTTACCGCAAGAGCACTTGACGTTAACAGCCTTGTACTCTGGGTGGATACCTTGTTTCATGGACAACCTCTAATATATTAGGCCGTGTCGCCATCCAGCCTCACGCCAGACACCACACGAGTTGGAACGGATGTTTTGAGGGTGCGAATGATATAGGATCGATCCACACAGTCGCAAGTATGATCGCAGAAAAAACAGGCAGCCAGTGAGCGAAATTATCCACCATCTCCCGGTTCGGGTCGCACTCCCGGTTCCGTTGCGTCGCCAGTTTGACTACCTGGCGCCCGCACCCCTGCCCGCCATCGGCTGTCGGGTCCGCGTCAGCTTCGGCCGCCAGCAGCTGGTTGGCCTCGTCACCGACCACCCGGAGCAGAGCGATCTGCCGCTGGCGAAGCTCAAACCGATCCTCGAGGTGCTGGATACAACCCCTCTGTTGCCCCCCTCCTTGTGGCAGCTGTTGCTGTGGAGCGCCCACTACTATCAACACCCGCTCGGCGAGGTGCTGCAACACGCCCTGCCGGTGTTGTTACGCCAGGGGGAAGCCGCACAACGGCGGCCGCTGGAGAGTTGGCAACTGACGCCGTCCGGCCATGACTTCACCCCGAGCAAAAACGCCGAGCGGCAACGCCAGGCCCTGCAACTGCTCCAGGATGGCCCGCTGCCCACCGCCGATCTGCGCGAGGTTGGGGTCGATAGTCAGGTGCTCGCCAAACTGGCCGCCAAAGGGGTGGTCGAGAAGATCGACGGATCCTTGCCCCAGGAGCCATGGCGCGACAACCTGCTGGTGCATGAAGCCGATCAGCATCAGCTCAACACCGAGCAGGCGCTGGCCGTTGCCAGTGTGCAGAGCCAGCCCCAGGAGTTTGGCGTCTTTCTGCTCGACGGGGTCACAGGCTCCGGCAAGACCGAGGTTTATCTACAGCTGATCGCCCCGGTGCTGGCCCGCGGCCAGCAGGTGCTGGTGCTGGTACCGGAGATCGGCCTGACGCCGCAGACCCTGCAGCGTTTCCGCCGCCGTTTCGCCGCCCCGATCCTGACCCTGCACTCCGGCATGAACGACCGAGAGCG
>JAGOXX010000137.1 GCA_018059485.1 Aeromonadaceae bacterium
CTCAGCTCACTAGGCTTTGCCGACACGCTGCGGGTGCTGGCGCGCGATCGCGCCTTCTTGCTACTCACGCTCGGTAATGTGCTGACCATGTTTGTCTATGCCCATTTCCAGAGCACGCTGGATCTCTATCTGATGCGATTATCCATCCCGGATATCGCGGCGCTCATCACCCAACTGCTGCTTATCAACTCACTGACCATAGTCTTCTTGCAGTTACCCTTGGTTCAGTGGCTAGCAAGATTCAGTGCCGGAGAGCGGATCCGGATCGGCACGCTTCTGTTTGCATTGGCCCAGCTTGGCTTCTGGTTTACCCCTATCTCCTGGCCCATGGGCTGGCTGCTGAGTGCCTTCGTGCTGAGTGTCGGCGAGGTGATCCTGTTTCCAGCACTTAATCTGCGCGTAGACGAACTGGCCCCCCCGCACCTGCGTGGCAGTTATGTCGGAGCCGCCTCCCTCTACCTGTTGGGCTCCGCCAGCGCCCCGATCCTCGGTGGGCTCATCATCGACCAACTCGATGGCCGCTGGCTGTTTGTCCTCTGTATTATCCTCTGCGCCATCGCTTACGGCTTTTATAAGCGTTCAGAAAACAGACCCGACTATTCAGCTGCCAATCGGCCAGAACAACTCACTACCGAGGAGCTGTGATAAACCCAGAGTCCCCGGCCTGATGAGCCAGGCTGGGGAATTTGCACCACAAAAGCGCATTCCCTTGGCAGCCACAAAGCATAACCAGTTGATTTATAAGAAGATGCGTTTTAGTGCGCTCTTGGTACGCCCCTTGCGATACCTCCCTGTAGAAACTGTCAGGGTTGACAGTCGCATAGGGGATAAATCATGCAACAAACGGATAGCAAGAAACCCGCGCTCAAGCGCACACTCGGCGCCTTCCACCTATGGGGGATCGCCGTAGGCCTCGTCATCTCCGGGGAATATTTTGGCTGGAGCTATGGCTGGGCCCAAGCAGGCACCATGGGCTTCCTGGTCACCTCACTACTGGTGGCAGCCATGTACACCGCCTTCATCTTTAGTTTTACCGAACTGACGACCTCGATCCCTCACGCGGGTGGCCCCTTTGCCTATGCCTATCGCGCCTTCGGCCCGGTCGGTGGCTACATTGCCGGCTTTGCAACCCTGGTGGAGTTTGTCTTTGCACCGCCAGCCATCGCGATGGCCATCGGTGCCTATCTGAACGTACAGTTCCCGGCGATTGATCCCAAATGGGTCGCCGTGGGAGCCTATCTGGTGTTCATGGCACTCAACCTGGTGGGCGTCGGCATCGCCGCTACCTTCGAGTTGCTGGTGACTCTGCTGGCAATTTTCGAGCTGCTGGTCTTCATGGGTGTTGTCAGCCCGGGCTTTAGCGTGGCCAATTTTGCCGCCAACGGCTGGGCCGGAAGTTCTGAATTCAGCCCAGCGGCCATCTCCGGCATCTTCGCCGCCATTCCATTTGCCATCTGGTTCTTCCTCGCTATCGAGGGGGCCGCCATGGCCGCCGAAGAGGCCAAAGAGCCGAAGAAAACCATCCCCAAAGCCTTTATTGGCGGCATCCTGACCCTGGTGGTTCTGGCAATGGGTGTCATGGTGTTCGCTGGCGGCGCCGGTGACTGGAGCAAACTGTCCAACATCAATGATCCGCTGCCACAAGCCATGAAGATGATTGTCGGTGAGAGCAGTGGCTGGTTGCATATGCTGGTCTGGCTGGGTCTGTTTGGCCTTATCGCCTCCTTCCACGGCATCATCATGGGCTACTCACGGCAGATCTTTGCCCTGGCCCGTGCCGGTTATCTGCCAAAATCTCTGTCGGCCATCAACGGACGCTTCCAGACTCCCCATTGGGCCATTCTGGCCGGTGGTGTGGTCGGCATCCTGGCCATTTTCTCTGACTCGCTGATCGTCATCGGTGGCATGCCGCTGACCGCCAATATCGTAACCATGTCGGTATTTGGTGCCATCGTAATGTACATCATCTCGATGGCCGCGCTGTTCAAGCTGCGCCGCAGTGAACCGAAGCTCGAACGTCCGTTCACCGCGCCCCTGTTCCCATTTGCACCAGCCCTGGCTCTGGCGCTGGCAGTTCTGTGTCTGGTCGCCATGGTCTATTACAACCAACTGCTGGCGCTGATTTTCGGTGGTCTGATGCTGGTTGGTTTCATCTACTTCCGCCTGACACACGATGCCGAAGCTACCGCAGCCGATGGTGAGTTGGTCGGAGCCTGTTAATCCAGAGAGGATGGCGTCATCAACGCCTTGAGTATTTGCCACCGGCCAGTCCGGTGGCCTTTTTCCCTCCGCCAACAGATGAGACCATGAGATGTATCGAAGCACAGTATCCCAACACAGTTACCAATTTGCCGATCTGCGCAGTCTAATGGCCAAAGCGACGCCAGCTCGCTCCGGCGATTATCTGGCCGGGATCGCGGCACAATCCGCCGAAGAGCGTATGGCGGCCAAGATGGCACTGGCCGATCTGCCGCTCACGACCTTCTTGCAGCAGCCGCTGATCCCCTACGAACAGGATGAGGTCACACGCCTCATACTCGATGAACATGATGCGCTGGCCTTCGCGCCACTGCGTCATCTGACGGTCGGCGACTTCCGTAACTGGCTGCTCTCCGAGGCTGCCGATAGCGCGACACTGGCTCGCGTCGCCCCAGGGATCACCCCGGAGATGGCCGCTGCGGTCAGCAAGCTGATGCGCAACCAGGATCTGATCCTGGTTGCCAAGAAGTGCCGGGTCGTCACCCGTTTTCGCAACACCATTGGTTTACCGGGACGATTGAGCGTGCGTTTGCAGCCCAATCATCCAACCGATGATCCGCAAGGAATTGCCGCAGCCATGCTCGATGGTCTGCTGTATGGCGCGGGCGATGCCGTGGTGGGTATCAATCCGGCCAGTGACAATCTGCCGGTATTAGCCCGCTTGAACCAGATGCTCGACGAGGTGATCCAGCGTTTTGCCATCCCGACACAATCCTGCATTCTGACCCATGTCACCAATACCCTGCAGCTTATCGAGCGCGGAGTTCCTGTGGATCTGGTGTTCCAATCCATCGCAGGTACCGAGGCTGCCAACCGCGGCTTCGGTATCGATCTGGCACTGCTCTTGGAGGCGCACGAAGCCGCCTTGAGTCTCAATCGCGGAACGATCGGCACTAATGTCATGTATTTCGAGACCGGCCAGGGTAGTTGCCTCTCCGCCAATGCCCATCACGGCGTCGACCAGCAGACCTGTGAAGCACGAGCCTACGCGGTAGCCCGCAAATTCAAGCCGCTGCTGGTCAATACAGTGGTGGGCTTCATCGGCCCCGAATATCTCTATGACGGCAAACAGATCATCCGTGCCGGCCTCGAGGATCACTTCTGTGGCAAGCTGCTCGGCGTCCCCCTGGGGTGTGATGTCTGCTACACCAACCACGCCGAAGCCGACCAGGACGATATGGATACCCTGCTGACCCTCTTGGCCAACGCCGGGCTAACCTTCCTGATCGGCGTTCCCGGTGCGGATGACATCATGCTGAACTACCAGAGTACCTCCTTCCACGATGCGTTATATATCCGCGAACTGCTCGGCTTGCAGCACGCCCCGGAATTCGCCGATTGGTTGCTGCGCATGCAGCTGACCAATCACAACGGCCAACTGCTGGATGCCAACCGCCGACATCCACTGCTGACACAATTTAATCCGGCTGGCTCTGCCGCCTGAATCCAGACCGAGGAATCCGTATGAGTAGACTCGTCCACCCGAATCCCTGGCAGGAGCTCAAGCGCTACACCACGGCGAGGATAGCGTTGGGCCGCACCGGCGTCAGCCTGCCAACCGATGCCTTGCTGCAATTTGGCCTGGCCCATGCCCAAGCCCGCGACGCCGTTCACCAGCCGCTGCAAAGCCAGCAATTGATGGAGTCACTACACCAACTTGGGTTGCCTGTGCTGCAGGTGCACAGCGCCGCCAGTAACCGCGATGAGTACCTCCGGCGCCCCGATCTCGGTCGTCGCCTCAATGGCGAGAGTCTGGCATCCCTGCAGGCTCAGCC
>JAGOXX010000138.1 GCA_018059485.1 Aeromonadaceae bacterium
CCGTTTTCAACGGATGATCCGGGATGCGGGTCAGGAGCTGGGTAAATCCATCAGTTTGCATATTGATGGGGGCGAAACCGAGCTCGACAAGTCAGTGGTCGAGCGGATCAGTGAGCCGTTGACTCACCTGGTGCGAAATGCGGTCGATCATGGCATTGAAACCTCAGAGGTTCGTGTCTCTAGCGGAAAGCCAGCCCAGGGCAATGTTCGGCTTAACGCCTATCATGAGTCCGGCAGCATAGTGATTGAGGTTCATGATGATGGAAAGGGGCTGGATGCGAACCGGATCCGGCAAAAGGCCATTGATAAAGGGATCATCTCTCCCGACTCCCAGTTGGATGAACAAGCACTCTACCAGTTAATTTTCGAGCCCGGTTTTTCCACCGCCGATGCCGTCAGCAGCCTGTCTGGTCGAGGGGTCGGCATGGATGTGGTTCGGCGCAATGTGGAGGCCTTGCGCGGAACCATTGAGCTGGAGTCTACGCCGCATCAGGGATGTTGTGTGCGCATCCGTCTGCCGCTGACTTTGGCGATCATCGATGGTTTCCTGGTCAGTGTGGGAAATACCCCTCTCGTCATACCTCTGGATATGGTGACCGAATGCCTGGAGACCCAGCCCGTATCGTTACAGACCTCATCCCCTGCAATTTATGACTATCGCGAGCTCAGAGGTAAACCGCTGCCGCTTATCCATCTTCGCCATCATTTTGCTATTGATGGAACTCAGGCCAAGAGACAGAACATAGTGGTTGTCAGTCATGGCAAACAGCAGTTGGGTCTGGTCGTGGATCAGCTGTTGGGTGAGCAGCAGATCGTCATCAAACCGTTGGGAATGCTCTTTTCCCAGCTCAGAGATATCAGTGGTTCCAGTATTTTGGGTTCGGGTCAGGTTGCTCTGATCCTGGACATCCCTGGAATGTTACAGCGGATGCATGAGCAGTCAGGCGCAAGGCCTTGTGCGCATCTTGCTTCATAAAACTAGTGAGTCACGGGAGAACACCATGAATTTTTTTAACTCCATGAAATTGAGAACCAAGCTGTTGTTGGCTTTCATCGCCATGTCTCTGGTTGCTGCGACCGTTGGCATTGTTGGTTACGTCAACATGCGTGAAATTAATGGCATGACCACCAGTCTGTATGAGCGGGAGCTGCTGGGATTGGAGGCGGCGGCGGATGCGCGGACCAACATGATTGCCGTTGGTCGTTACCTGCGGGCGGCCATGCTGGCGGAGACGGAGGCGCTCCGGCAGCAGCATATCAACAGTTCTCGTCAGAGCCTGGCAGCAGTTGAGAAGGCGATCAATGAAGCTCGCCCTAAGTTTGTCTCGGCAGAAGGCAAGGCAATGTTCGCGGAGTTTGATCGTCTGTGGCCAGCCTACAAGAGTGGTATCGAAAAAACAGAGGCTCTGCTGGCTGCAACTCCGCTGCCCGCTGCCAGCCCGGCTAATCAGTATCTGGAAGGAGCCTTTGCTCCTGCAATCAAAAGTGTACTGGATCTGGTTGCAACTATTGTGACTCGTAAGGTCGAGCGTTCCGCAGAGCAGGCGCAATTGTCCCATGAGTTGTATGAGCAGAGCTCGCTTCTGATGTTCGCGGCCATTGGCGTGGGTGTTTTACTCGGACTGGCATTGGGCTGGTTTATCTCTTCGCGTATCGTCAAGCAACTGGGCGGTGAGCCGGATTATGCCGTCGATATCACGCGCAAGGTGGCCTCTGGCGAGTTGGGCGTGCAGGTCACCCTCGATGAAAATAACAAAGAGTCCCTGCTGTATGCCATGCGGGAGATGATCGACAAGTTGGCCCATACCATGCGTGAGGTTCGCTCTTCCGCCGATGCTCTGTCAGGGGCTGCCGAGCAGGTGAGCGCTACTTCCCAGGCTCTGAGCCAGGGGGCCAGTGAACAGGCCGCGAGTGTTGAAGAGACATCGGCCGCTATCGAAGAGATGTCGGCATCGATTGCACAGAATACCGAGAGTGCCAAAGTGACCAATGGCATCTCCTCCAAGGCGGCTAACGATGCATTGCGTGGTGGTAAGGCCGTAAATGAAACGGTCAGCGCCATGAAGCAAATAGCTAGCAAAATCAGCATCATTGATGATATTGCCTACCAAACTAACTTGCTGGCCCTGAATGCGGCTATTGAGGCAGCCCGAGCCGGTGACCATGGTAAGGGCTTTGCGGTCGTTGCCGCTGAGGTTCGTAAATTAGCGGAGCGGAGCCAGGTTGCCGCACAGGAGATTGGTGAAGTTGCCAGCAACAGTGTCTCTTTGGCTGAGCAAGCCGGAACTCTGTTTGAGCAGTTGGTTCCTGATATCCAACGTACCTCCGATCTGGTTCAAGAGATTACGGCGGCCTCGCAAGAGCAGACAACCGGAGTCGGCCAGATCAATGTGGCGATGAATCAGCTGAATCAGATCACCCAGCAGAGTGCCTCCTCCTCCGAGGAGTTGGCGGCAACCGCAGAAGAGATGAATGCTCAAGCATCGCAACTGACGGAGTTAATCGGATATTTCCATGTCGGTGGCGAGGAGAAACGCCAAGGAAGCAGAACTGCTCAATCCAAGGCCTCCTCCGCTGCGCGTGACAATGTGAAGTTGGGAGTTCCTGCCCAGCTGAGTGCGGGCGCCGGCGATGGTCGTTTTGTCCAATTCTAGGGGGTGCCACATGAATGATCTGATGGCATTACCCTCTGGTGGTGAACTCCCCGAACGCGGGGCCGGGCAGAATCTCTCATTCCATTGTATGGGGGTCGCATTGGCCCTGCCGATTAACCGGGTGCGCGAGATTATCGAGTATGGCCACCTCACGGCCGTTCCTATGATGCCGAGCTATGTGCTGGGGGTTATTAATCTGCGTGGCAATGTGGTTCCGGTGGTCGATCTGTCGGCGCGCTTTGGCTCGGGGGCAACCCAGTTGGGCAAGCGGACTTGCATTATTATCCTCGAGCTACCCTGTGACGATGCCACTCATCTGGTGGGGTTAGTCGTCGATGCGGTGGACGAAGTCTTGGATATTGAGCCTTCGCAGATCGAGCCGCCTCCTGGGCTTGGCACTGTCATTCGCAGTGACTTTATTCTCGGCATGGCACGTCGCGAACAGGGGTTCCTGATCATCCTGAAGGTAGACAGACTGCTTGATCTGCACGAATTGATGCCTGCAGAAGAGGTCATGGATGTCGCACTGACGGGGTAATCACGATGGAATTGCCGCAACTGAGCGATACCGAATTCAGCCAGGTCCAGACCCTGATGCGCCAAGTTTCGGGCATCATCATGGCTGATCATAAAAAGCAACTGGTTGCCGGGCGCCTGATGAAGCGACTCAAGGCGCTCGGTTGCCGCAATTTCAGTGAATATGTTCACTTGCTCAGTGATCCTGGACATCAGGATGAACGTCGGTTAGCCGTTGACCTACTGACGACCAATGAGACGTTCTTTTTTCGGGAGGAGGCCCATTTCCAGTTTTTACGTGCAGTTTTGGCGGATTGGGATTCTCGTCCACTACGGATATGGAGTGCGGCTTGCTCCTCGGGAGAGGAGGTTTATTCCATCGGCATGCTGTTGCATGAATTGTTACCTGGGCGGAACAATTGGAGCCTTCTTGGCTCGGATTTGTGTCGACACGCCCTAGAAACTGCCAGCGTCGGCATCTATCCCATGAGTAGAGCTCAAGCCATCCCACCGGAATATCTCAAGCGCTATTGTTTGAAAGGGGTTGGTGAGCTGGATGGCTTGCTACAGGTCAAACCTGAATTACAGACGAATATTTCCTTTCGCTGTATCAATCTCAATGCTCGATTGCCAGCGGATCTGCCGACATTCGATCTCATCTTCTTGCGTAATATCCTGATCTATTTTGATACCAGCGGCAAAAAGGCCATCGTTGAAAATGTCCTGTCTCGATTGAAGAAAGGGGGGGGATTGTTCATTGGTCATTCGGAAAGTCTCTATGGACTGGATCTACCGGTGACCTCCTGTGGCTCTGCTGTTTATTACCATGAGTCAGGGG
>JAGOXX010000139.1:0-2520 GCA_018059485.1 Aeromonadaceae bacterium
AGCGTCTGTTGCAGGCGTTGCTTGTCTTCACCGTCGGGCAAAAATTCACAACGCAGACGCAGACTGGTCAATGGGGTGCGCAGATCGTGAGAGATTGCCGCGAGCATCTGGGTGCGATCCTGCACAAAACGGTTGAGGCGGGTCTGCATGCGATTAAAGGCGGCCAGAGTCTCTTGCACCTCGCGTGGCCCGGTTTCGACGAGGGGGGGGATATCTTGCCCACAGCCAAATTGTTCTGCTTGCTGGGCTAATTGAGCGAGCGGCCGCGTGACGCGCCGTAACGACCAGGCCACCACCAACGAGAGTAACCCGGCAACCAGCAGCAGACTGATGACCGCCTGGGGGGACCAACCCGGAGGTTCTTTATCCGCTAGAGAGCTGAAATTGAGCCATTGGCCATCCGGCAGTTCGATGGCGCCATACAGACGAATATCTTTCGGTGGACGATGACCATGCATCATGGCGAGTCGTTGCCGGGGGAGTAGTGATGGTGGCGATGACAACCCCTCCGGATGTTCGGCACTGACATAGATCTGCAACGTGGTTGGATAATTGAGCTCTTGCCGCAACCGTAGCTCATAACCGCTATTGCGCTCTTGGGGCATCAAGGGTTCACTTTGCAGACGCATCATCAGGCTCTCGCTGCGGCTGGCGCGCAGGATTTCCCGATGCAGCTCTGCGGGAGTATCCGAGAGCAGTCGTGTCGCCGAGACGATGCGCAGCAGAGCAAAACGGCTATTGACCAGCCCCAGGGTCTCATCGCGCTCGGTTCGATAAATCTGGATGCTGATGATCTGGGCCAACACCAGTCCGGTCAGTGCCAGCAACAGTATCTGGGCCGTCAGGGAACGGGGGAACCAGCGTTTAATCATGTGTTACCTCGGCCGCGAACAGATAGCCGCCCCCCCAGACGGTTTTGATAAGCTCCGGATTTTTGGCATCCCGCTCTAATTTGCGGCGCAAACGGCTGACCTGGGTGTCGATGGCGCGATCGAAGGCTTGTGCCTCGCGGCCGCGGGCCAGATCCAGCAGTTGATCCCGACTCAGTACCCGCTGCGGTCGTTCGAGAAAGACCTTGAGCAGATCAAACTCGGCCGTGGAGAGGCTGATGCTGAGCCCATCGGTGTCAATCAGCTCGCGTCGTGCCATATCGAGTTGCCAGTGGGCAAAGTGATAGCGCATCACCTTTTCATCGTTGTTGATCTCCTCGTGGGGCTGGCTACGGCGCAGCACCGCCTTGATGCGGGCCAGCAGTTCACGAGGGTTAAAGGGCTTGGCCAGATAGTCATCGGCCCCCATCTCCAGGCCGACGATGCGATCCATATCCTCTCCCATGGCCGTCAGCATGACGATCGGGATGGCCGAGTGGACGCGTAGCTCCCGGCAGAGGGTTAGCCCATCTTCACCGGGGAGCATCAGATCCAGAACGATCAACTCTATGGTTGAGTGTTCCAGCAATTTCTTCATCTCCCGGCCATCGCGGGCGCAGGTGACCCGGTAACCATGCTGTTCGAGGAACCGCTTGAGCAGATCGCGAATATCAGCATGGTCATCCACAACCAGAATATGGGGATGATTGATGGTCATAACTCCTCCCTTGCTTGATATAAGTATTATGCGGTCGGCGATGCGGATAAGTATGGCAATCTGTGTCAGCCCGCTCGATTGCCACGGTTTGTCACAAAATAGTCGCTACGATCCGAGTTCTGGTATGCCGCATGCCTTGAGTATTTGCCGTAATTGGGCAATTAGCGCCTTCTGCCCCGCGAGTCCACTCTCTTGAGCCAACTCCTCCCAGCTCCACCCTTGCCACAGCCAGCGAATGAGTAATCGACGATCCGCTTCAGGCAGGGAAAGCCATTGAGCTGGCGCTTGATATAGCCAGGTTTGTAACGCCGGTAGGGCGTGATCCGGAGATCGCAGGCCATGGGTGACAGTTTGCAGATCGAGCAGGGTCTGCGGGGATAATTCAGCGTCACTCCTTTGATTGCTCATTAGTTGACAGACCAACTCACAGGGGAGGTGGCGCCAGTGGCGGGGAAGGTAACAGGGGAGCGTGGCGTGTAACTGTTGTTGCCAGTGAGCCAGCAAGGGGGAGAGCTCAGGATCAATGGCTTTAAGCAGTATGATGGAGTGGCAACCGCTGGCGGCATCGCGAGAGAGCCCGAGGCGTACCGCCTGATAGGTTTGCTGTTGCCAAAAATGCAGTAAGGTTGGCGTCGCACCAAAGGCTGCGCCTATGAAGTCAATCCGTTGTTCTCGGGCCCAAATCTCAGCCTGCTGCAGCAACTGCTGGCCAAGCCCCTGGCCTTGGCGGCTAGGATGTACGGCGATGCGCATGATTCGCGCATAACGAAAACTGCCTGCCTGGCGATAACCGGCATGAGTGAGCAGGGTCTGAGGCAGCAGTTGTCCCTTGGGGCGGCGGCGACCCAGCCAGATCTGTTCGGCCAGGTCACGCTCCAGTTCGCCTTCGCGAACGATCAGTGCGACTCCTGAAATCACACCATTTTCCCAGGC
>JAGOXX010000139.1:2620-4002 GCA_018059485.1 Aeromonadaceae bacterium
CCATGGCTCTGATCCCAGTGAGCATGAAGATCCTGCTGCTGCAACAAGCGGCGCAGACGCAACAAGAAATTTGGCGCACAGCGATGGATTTGGCTGGGTTGTGACACATAACGCTGCAGGTCCGGATCGGCAAAGGTCTCCCAATCGGATAAGGGGGGCATCAGCAGGATCAGGAGCCCCCCCGCTTTGACCATGCCACTGCAGGCCGCCAACATATCCGGGTGTAATCCTGCGAAACCATTGAAAATGACGTGGCGATATTCGTGCCCCAGTAGCTGTTGTGCCTTATTAATGGCTATAGGATCACAGGGTTGCGGTCCGTGACCTAGCCATAGATCTGCTGGCAGCCAGAACATGGCCGCTTGGGTGATAGTCCAGGACTCGGTTCCTGTGAGCAGTAGTAGGCGCCGCTCACCTGCGTGGCGCAGAGCCTCTAGATCGTGATCATCGATGAGCACAGTTCCATCCTGATATCTAAATGAGCTGGTGAATATTCTACCTGGAGTCATGGGCCCGATGGAGCTGGGGCTGCCGCATATCGTATACTAACGCCATTCAAGCCAATGATGAGGTTGCATGTGGGTAAAGCAGCGGTGTTTTTAGATCGAGATGGTGTCATCAATGTCGACACTGGCTATGTCTACGAGGTGGATGACTTCCAGTTTATTGATGGTGTCATTGAGGCATTACTCAAACTCAAACAAAAGGGCTATTTGCTGGTCGTCGTGACCAATCAGTCGGGGATAGCCCGTGGCTATTTCACCGAAGATCAATTTATGAATCTGACGGAATGGATGGACTGGTCACTGGCCGATCGCGGCGTGGATCTGGATGGCATCTATTTCTGCCCTCATCACCCGAC
This sequence comes from Aeromonadaceae bacterium, assembly GCA_018059485.1. GTDB lineage: Bacteria > Pseudomonadota > Gammaproteobacteria > Enterobacterales > Aeromonadaceae > Pseudaeromonas. The sequence goes on from JAGOXX010000139.1 coordinate 3,483, forward strand.
GGAAGGGGTGGAGCCGTATCGTAAAGAGTGTCAGTGTCGCAAACCGGGGCCGGACATGATTCTGGATGCAGCCAACTATTTGAAAATAGACCTGGCAGCTTCCTATATGGTTGGCGACAAGAGTTCAGATATGAAGGCTGCCGCCGCTGCTGGCGTTGGCCACAAGATACTGGTCAAGACTGGGAAAGCTCTCACAGATGATGGTATTGCATTGGCGGATGGGGTTTATCCGAGCCTGGTCGAATTTGCCGAAACGCTGCCGTCGGTAAATTGATTTCGGGATTCGGGAACTGTAGGGCAAATGCGGTTATTTGCTTAAAAGAAGAGGGGATGCTGATCGGGCGTCCCCTTTTTTTATTCAAACGAGACCTTTTGTGGATAACTCTGTGGGCTACTTCTGTATTGAATGTGACTAACATTGATTCGGGATAAATATCAAAATAATCACCAGGTTTTGCTTGCGCGAAAGTTCGATCTCCCTATAATGCCGCCTCGCTGACACGGCAAAGCACGCACTCCT
>JAGOXX010000140.1 GCA_018059485.1 Aeromonadaceae bacterium
GCAATCTTCTGGGCCAGTTCCGGTGTGGCGTTACCGGTAAACAGCTTCATGTCAGGCACGGTATAAACCTCTGGGTTGCGTCCTGTGGAGGGAGGCGGTTGTGGGGGCCAGTGAGTCCAACTGGATGTTCAAACCTGAGTTTGATTCCCGGCACAAACCTGTTGCAAAACCGTCTGCAGCGGTGATAGGGTTACCCCTCTTCCGACAAACCCCTGCAGCCAATTTGGCATATTTGCCAAGACCTTACGGGCAGATTCTTCCTCTTCAAACTCCGCGAAGAGACAGGCTCCGGTGCCGGTCATTCTTGACGGCGCATATTCTAACAACCACCCCAATGCCTTGGCAACCTCGGGGTACGCCTTTTTCACCAGCGTTTCGCAATCGTTTTTCCATGATCCACTTCTCAGTTCGGCCCAATTGCGTTTGGGTGTGTCGCGTTTGAGCTCTGGATCTTGAAAAATCTGGGCGGTGGACACATGCACCTGCGGGTGGACGACCAGATACCACTTCGGCGGGATTTCGACCGGTTGCAGCTTCTCGCCGACCCCTTCGGCAAAGGCGGTACGCCCACGAACAAATACTGGCACATCGGCGCCGAGTGTGCGCCCCATAGTGGCTAATTCATCTTCACTCAGCCCCAGTTGCCACAGATGGTTCAAGGCAACCAGGGTTGTGGCAGCATCCGATGAGCCGCCACCGAGTCCCCCTCCCATCGGCAGTCTCTTCTCTAATTGAATATGAGCGCCAAGCGGCCGATCGCTGCGGGCTTTGAGGAGCTGGGCCGCCCGATAGATCAGGTTTTGCTCGAGCGGCACTCCCGGGACTTCGGGTTGTAGGGTGATCTCATCACTCTCGTCGACGCTGATCTGCAGCTCGTCGCCGACATCGAGGATGACGAACAGCGTCTGTAACTCGTGATAACCATCGGCCCGGCGGCCATTGATGTGCAAAAACAGGTTCAGTTTGGCCGGAGCCGGCCAGCGGATCGGGTTCATTGCTCGATTTGCCACTCATGAATGAGGAGTTTGATGGTAGTCTGCGGCCCCTGCAGCGTCAGTGCGGTTGGCAACAGCCAGAGTCGGTTGCGGGCATAGTTCTGATAATGGATCTGCCACTGGTGATCCTGCAGGCTCTCGACGCGGCCATCGGCAGCCAGTTGATAGGAGGCATTCCCTGGAAGCCCCTTGATCCAGGTTGGTAACTGGGCGACCGGGATGGGCCAGCCGGTCAGACGATAGACCAGAGCCTCACTATCGCTGTCACTATGGTGAATGCCCTGATCATCGACTATCTCGGTCTGCCCCTGACGACGATGCAATTCCATGATGGTGGTGCCGATGAGGCTGGTCAGGATCAGATCATAGTCGTCACCCTGCTGCTGCCAGTTCAGGCGTGCCGACCCCTTTTGATTTTGCGTGATGATGGCCAGCTTGCCGGTCAGACGCCAGTGGGTCAGTTGTTCGAGGGATTCACGCTGACCACGCCAGACGGCTTCGTTATACTGAGTGTTGCTGTCGGTGGTTGCGCAACCGACCAGAAACAGGGCAAAAAGCAGCCATAAGAGGCGAGAAGGGAACATATTGGCTCCATGATTTCGAGGCGGACAGTATAGGCTTAGCCCCATTGCTTTCAAAGCCTTCCGCTTTTTGAGTAAAATAAGCCCCCCTGAATCGGAGATCCAATACCCGCATGCCGCTTTTCGTGCTCGGTCTCAACCATAGAACGGCATCTCTCTCGTTACGGGAGCGGCTCGCCTTTGGCCCGGAAAAACTGGCATCGGCGCTAGCCGCCCTGTGTCAGCTCGACGGGGTGCGCGAGGGGTGTCTGCTATCGACCTGTAATCGCACCGAGATTTATGCCGATGTGGAGCCCGCGGCCCAGACGATGCTGCGTCTCTGGTGGTCGCAATTTTGTCGGGTTACACCGGATGAATTGGGCTCCTGTCTGTATCAGCACCAGGAGGGGGAAGCGGTACGCCATCTGATGCGGGTAGCCTGCGGTCTTGACTCACTCGTGCTGGGCGAGCCGCAGATCCTCGGACAACTCAAGTCAGCCGTTGAACAGGCCCGGCAGCAAGGTGCTGTGAAGTCGTTGTTGGGGCGGCTGTTCGAACGCAGTTTTTCAGTGGCTAAACGGGTGCGCACCGAGACCGAGATTGGTGCCAATGGTGTCTCTGTGGCCTTTGTCGCCGTCTCGCTGGCTCGTCAGATCTTTGCCGATCTCGGCAAGACCCGGGTGTTGTTGATTGGTGCCGGTGAGACCATAGAGCTGGCTGGCCGTCACCTGCAGAGCCATCAGGTGCAGCACATGACGGTGGCTAATCGGACGTTGGCGCGCGCCCAGGAGCTGGCGAGCCAGTGGCAGGCCGATGTGATTACTCTCAACGAGATCCCGACTGTGTTGCCGGATGTCGATGTGGTGGTCAGCTCGACGGCCAGCCCCTTGCCTTTGCTGGGCAAAGGGTTGATAGAGCGCGTGCTGAAGCAGCGGCGCCACAAACCCATGCTACTCATCGATCTGGCGGTGCCGCGAGACATCGAGGAGGAGGTAGGCTCGCTGGCCGATGCCTACCTCTACACGGTCGATGATCTGCAGGGGATAGTGGCGGAGAATCAATCCAGTCGTCAGCAGGCAGCCCGCCAGGCGGAGTTGTTGATCAACGAAGAGAAAGAGGCCTTCATGGCCTGGTATCAGGGGTTGCCGGCTCAGGAGCAGATCCGTCGTTATCGCCAGTCGGCGGCCCAATTGCAGCATGACGAGTTGCAACGAGCCTTGCAGCTGTTGAGTCAGGGCCATGCGCCCGACCAGGTAGTTACCGAATTAGCACATCGGTTGACCAACAAGTTGATCCACGCACCGACCGAGGCGTTGCGCCAGGCCAGTGAAGCCGGCGATCGACAGACTCTGGCCCTGTTGAGTCAGAGCCTGCGGTTGGATCCGCAGTGAACAGAAAGAATTCAGGAAACCGCCCCGCCATCGGCGCGGTTTCGCCAGTCGACCACCAGTGCCGGGCAATCCTTGCTGCGGCCTTGTTAGCGGAATCAGTATGAAAGAGTCGGTGATCAGAAAGCTCGAAGGCTTGCAGGAACGTTATGAAGAAGTACAGGCTCTGATGGGCGAGCCGAGCGTGATCAATGATCAGGAACGGTTTCGTAACCTGAACAAGGAGTATGCCCAGCTCGAAGATGTGGTGGCCGGTTTTCAACGCTTCCAGCAGGTCACTGCCGATCTGGCGGCCGTGCTTGAGATGCTCGATGGGGATGACGCTGACATGCGCGCCATGGCCCAGGAAGAGCTTTCTGAAGCCAAGGCTGCCGTCGAGCGCATCGAGCAGGAGCTGCAGATCCTGCTGCTGCCCAAAGATCCGAAGGATGACAACAACTGTTACCTGGAAATTCGTGCCGGAACCGGCGGCGACGAGGCCGCAATCTTCGCCGGTGATCTGTTTCGCCTCTATTCCCGCTTTGCCGAGCGCAAAGGCTGGCGCACCGAGATCGTCAATGCCAACGACGGTGAACATGGTGGCTTCAAGGAAGTGATCGTCAAGATCGACGGGCAAGGCGTCTACGGCATCATGAAGTTTGAATCCGGTGGTCACCGCGTGCAGCGGGTACCAGAGACCGAATCCCAGGGACGTATTCATACCTCGGCCTGTACCGTCATGGTGCTGCCAGAGGTGCCGGAATCCCAGGCGCCGGAGATCAATCCGGCGGATCTGCGGGTCGATACTTTCCGCGCCTCGGGTGCCGGTGGTCAGCACATCAACAAGACTGACTCGGCGGTACGTCTGACTCACTTGCCCTCCGGTCTGGTGGTGGAATGTCAGGATGAGCGCTCCCAGCATAAGAACCGCGCCAAGGCGATGGCCGTGCTGACGGCCCGTCTGGTGCAACTGGAAGAGGATAAGCGTCGCGCCGAAGAGGCCAACACCCGCCGCAGTCTGCTCAGTACCGGTGACCGTTCGGATCGCATTCGTACCTA
>JAGOXX010000036.1 GCA_018059485.1 Aeromonadaceae bacterium
GGTTCTCCGGCCTGTTTCTTTTTAGGGCCGGGGTGGATTAAACATCTCATCCTGGACATGGCGGATGAAGTTTTTTGCCTTATCGACCATCAGCTCATTGGCCTGCTCGGGGGAGCCGCAGAGATCGGAACGGATGAAATGATGGCTCTTCAGCTCGCCGTCGATGCTCTTGCAGATGCGACCAGCTACCCGATATTGCCCACCTTCGCGTTGCGGTTCCGGATAGATCAGAAACCCCTCATGCTCTATGGGTTCAACCGTGGTACTTGAGGTTGCCTCGGCGCTAGTTGAGCCGAACAGGGCACGAAATAGTCGTTTTAACATGAGAGCTCCTCGCTGTGGGGTGTTGCTGACCACCAGGCATGCTGACGGTCAAAATGGTGGACGATCTGGTTGCTGCTACCGCGCCAGAGCAGGGATGGATCCGCCAGCTCTTGGATAAACTTGCCATCAATCAGGGTATCAATCAGATCGACCACGGCTTGTTGCTTTGGGCTGAGCTCTTCGAGTCGGTAGCCGGTCCAGCACCAGATATCCTTGCCGGGGCACTCATGGCGCACCCGGGTAACCAGCGCCAGTACATCGGCCAGGTTGGCCGGATGGAGTGGATCCCCGCCAGAGAGTGTCAATCCACGTCGTTTGATCTGCGGGTTGTTCAAGTCGCTGATGATCTGGTCACTCATCGCCGTGGTAAACGCATGGCCGGAGTCTAGGCGCCAGGTGGACTGGTTATAACACCCCTTGCATTGATGCTCGCAGCCCGAGACAAACAGGGTGCAACGGGTTCCAGGGCCATTAATGACATCGATCGGATAATAGTGGTGATAGTGCATGACAGATCCTTGTTGTTTGCTGGGTTCAAGGTCTCCAGAGAGCCATTCTAGCATGGTTCAGCTCACAACTTCAGAGGGCCAAATGGAGTTGAAATAGAGCCTTTGTTACCATGAGTCTGATATCAGGCTCTGAGGGATAGAGTCCTGGTTCAGGGGTGGCCAAGGCCACAAACAAAAATTCAAAAGGAAACCAATGGAATGAACTGGTATATCGAAGTTTTGAAAAAATATGTCACTTTTAGTGGTCGTGCTCGTCGTACTGAATATTGGATGTTCACTCTGTTCAACTTGATTGCTGCTGTTATTTTGATGGCAATCGATGGCGCTCTTGGCTCTGCGCCGATCCTCTACAGCATCTACATGCTGGCTGTACTGCTGCCGTCTCTGGCTGTTACCATCCGTCGCCTGCATGATACCGATCGTTCTGGCTGGTGGTTGCTGCTGATGCTGATCCCGCTGGTTGGCCCGATTGCCGTGCTGGTATTCATGTGCCTCGAAGGCACTCGTGATGAAAATCGTTTCGGTGCCGATCCCAAGGCTGCTCTGGCCTAATTGTCGAATTGATTGATCGTGCAAGACAAAGGGCGCCATTGGCGCCCTTGTTTTTCCTGCTGTTCGGCTATTACAGATGCTTGACCCGACGCTTAACCTCTTCTTGTTTGCCGCTGTTGAACGGGCGGGCATCCGGGCTACCCAGATAACCACAAACGCGGCGGGTGACCGAGACCTTGGTGGTGTCATGGTTACCACATTTCGGGCAAGTAAAACCCTTGCTGGTGCAGGCAAACTCGCCGGTGAAGCCACACTCGTAACATTCGTCGATCGGTGTATTGGTGCCGTAGTAGGGAACCCGACTGTAGCTGTAGTCCCACACATCCTCCAGCGCCTCGAGATTATGCTGGATGTTCGGATATTCGCCGTAGCAGATGAAGCCTCCATTGGCGACGGGCGGGTAAGCCATCTCGAACTCGAGCTTGGCATAGGGGTCGACCTGCTTTTCTACATCCAGGTGGAAACTGTTGGTGTAGTAGCCCTTGTCGGTAACGCCTGGAACCAGACCAAACTCGCGAGTATCCAGTTTACAGAAGCGGGTACAGAGGTTTTCACTCGGCGTGCTATACAGGCTGAAGCCGTAGCCGGTCTCTGCTTTCCAGGCTTCGACGGCGTCGCGCAGACGCTGCACGATCTGGACTCCCTTGTCGCGTAGCTGATGGTTGTCGAACAGGTGTTGGTCGTTACCATATAGGGCATTGATGGTTTCATGAATGCCAATGAAGCCCAAGGAGATAGAGGCTCGGCCGTTCTTGAAAATCTCGCTGACATTGTCATCGGCTTTCAGGCGAACACCACAGGCTCCCTCCATGTAGAGGATCGGGGCTACCCGAGCCTTGACCCCTTCGAGGCGCTCGATACGGGCCATCAGGGCCTTCTTGGCTAGAGCCAGACGGCTATCGAGCAGCTCAAAGAAGTGGGCTTCATCGCGGGACTCGAGGGCAATTCGCGGCAAGTTCAGGCTGACAACCCCGAGGTTGTTGCGACCTTCGTGGATCTGTTGGCCCTCTTGTTCATAGACACCGAGGAAGCTGCGGCAACCCATAGGCGTCTTGAAGGAGCCAGTGACCTGGACCACTTGATCGTAATTGAGGATATCCGGGTACATGCGCTTGGAGGCGCACTCCAGAGCCAGGCGCTTGATGTCATAGTTGGGGTCGCCAACCTTATGATTCAGACCATCCTTGATGGCAAACACCAGCTTCGGGAATACGGCTGTCTTCTTGTTTTTACCCAGACCCGAGATGCGGTTTTTCAGGATTGACTCCTGGATCAGGCGGGATTCCCAACTGGTGCCCAAGCCGAAACCGAAGGTGACAAACGGCGTCTGGCCATTGGCGGTGTGCAGGGTGTTGACCTCATATTCCAGAGACTGGAAGGCGTCATAGCACTCTTTTTCGGTGCGGGAGCGGGCAAAGCCTTCGGCATCGGGGATCTGCCACTCCTGGGCGACTTCCTTGTGCTTTTCATAGCTGATGGTCACATACGGAGCCAGCACCTCGTCGATGCGGTTGATGGTGGTACCACCATAGATGTGACTGGCGACCTGGGCGATGATCTGGGCCGTGACGGCGGTGGCCGTGCTGATCGATTTCGGTGTATCGATCTCGGCGTTGCCCATCTTGAAGCCGTGAGTCAGCATGCCATCCAGATCGATCAGCATGCAGTTGAACATCGGGAAGAAGGGGGAGTAATCGAGATCGTGGAAGTGCATCTCGCCGCGCTCATGGGCTTGCACCACATCACGAGGCAGCATGTACTGCTTGGCATAGTGCTTGGCGACGATACCGGCCAGCAGATCGCGCTGGGTCGGAATCACCTTGCTGTCTTTGTTGGCATTCTCGTTGAGCAGATCGGCATTACTCTGCTCGATGAGGCCACGGATCTCCTGACTCAGACGCCCCTGTTTTTCCCGGGCCATGTCGCGGTCGTGGCGATATTCGATATAGGCGCGCGCCATCTCCTTGCGCTCGCCGGCCATCAGCAGGTTTTCGACCATGTTCTGGATATCGTGAATGGCAACTTCGTCACGCTCCGCCAATTGCTGGGTGATCTGTTCGGCGATACTGGCGCAGTAGGCCAGATCCTTGATCCCAACAGCATCGGCTGACTTGGCGACAGCTTCGATGATGCGCATGCCGTTGAAAGGCACACGACATCCATCCCGTTTGATGACAACAGGTTTCACGATAGCACTCCTGATTTCGAAAAGACCCTGATGATAGATCGGCAGGCGAGGGGTCATCCGTGCCCGCGTTATGCAGTCTAAACCGCAGGATCCAGCCTGGATCCCGCGTGGTTGCTGCATTCCCGTGATGTTTGGCTGGTTGCGTCAAACACTACATATAGTTGCAGCAACGGACTAAGCATCAATATGTGGTGTATTTAACCGCAAAGTGAGTCGCCGTTTTATTGATCTGGCGCAGAGAATTGGGGTGATGGATTAATCCGCCAGCAAGATTGGGATCAAGGCCGAAAAACTGGCAAATTCTGGTGGAACTCATGTGCAACCCTCCGTGGTTGGCATGCGAATCGCAAATCCGTTGCTTCTGGTTCCGGCTTCGGTTCCCATTCGGCGGCCATGTAAGATTTTGCAATGCTCGGCGTATCCCGTGTACTCTAGCGCCCGTTGGGATCTCTATTCTGGATTGTGTTGGTAAGGAGTTTTTTGATGGGTGCGTGCACATTGATCCGATCGGCGTTGTCGCTGGCTCTGTTGGCTGGACTGAGCATTAGTCAGGCTCAGGAGAGTGTCTCTGCCGCCAGCAGTACAACGGTTACCAGCACGCTGACCGCTGACTCCTTGCTGCCCCGAGTTGAGCCGCTGACCGATGCCGAACTGCCCAAGGGGCTCACTGGCGATGAACTGGATGCACAGAAATCGGTGCGGAATCAGGCGCTCAGAGCCAAATGCAGAGATATTCCGGTGGGCACCTACGAGAAGTATCTGTGTGAGCGCCCCGAGCAAGTCGAGTTGATCGAGTCGCTTGATGCCTTGCTCAAGCAAGTCGCGGGGCTGACTCCGGTCTGGTCTGGCGTGGATGTTGCCGCTGAGCAACAGAGCTGGCAGACGGCTCTGGAAACGTGTCGCCAGCAGACCGATATCAAGATGTGTCTGGAGTTTGCCTATCTCAAACGGATTGCCCAGCTGCAAGCGCAATTTGCGCTGGTGGCCAGTGAGGGGCCCATCCACTATCGCTGTGAGGGAATCGAACAGCCAGTGGCGTTAACCTTCTACGCGACCAATCCACCGTTGCTGACGTTTGTTCTGGATGGCCGTCATACCCTGGCCTGGATGATGCCAACCAGTGGTGGCGTCAACTATGAGGGAGAGGGGGTCAACTTCCTCGAACGCAAAGGCGGCGGTGAGCTGACGCTGGGGAACAGTCGCCATCTGTGCGTGCAGCAACCCTGATGCCTAAACCCTGATGCCTAGTTGTTAGGCTGTACTCTGCAGCCATGACATAAAAAACCGGAGCCAGGCTCCGGTTTTTGCTGTGGGCGTCCCGCTCAGGAGTGCTCCTTCATCTTGCCGCTGGTAAACAGGTAGCTGGAGAATTCGTACCAAGCGATGGCCTCTCGTTGATGCACCTTGTCATCTATGGTTGGAACCTTGGGCTCGACCACAGTGGTGATGGGGCGTTTCTTGGGATTGAGCACGGTTAGGTGTCCCTGCTGCAGATACCCCAGCCCCTGGTAGGTGGCAAGAAAGGCTCTATTGGGGCCGCTTGGTGTTGCAAACAGATCCTGCCCGAGAAACTGTGACTGGTAGTTGAAGTTCAGCAGTCCCAGGATTGTTGGAGCCACATCCATCTGGCTGGCCAGTCGATCGACACGCTGGGGCATCACATGACTGGGTGACCAGATGATCATCGGGATATGGTAGCCCTCGATGGGGATCTCCGTCTTGCCGGCACTGGAGGCGCAGTGGTCGGCGATAATCACGAACAGGGTATCTTTGGCCCAGGCGTGCTTCTGGGCGCGGTGGAGGAAATCACCGATGGCCCAATCCGTGTATTTGATCGCGCCTTCCCGATTGCCCTGGGGCCGATCAATCCGGTTTTCCGGGAAGGTGTAGGGTCTGTGATTGCTGGTGGTCATCAGGTGGGCGAAGAAGGGTTTTCCCTGCTGAGCCTCGTGGTCGAATTCACGCAGCGCCATGCTGTAGAGATCCTCGTCGGCAACTCCCCAGATGTTTTCCTGCGTGATCTGATCCTTCTGCAGAGCCAACCGATCCAGTACCTGATACCGATTCCCCGCAAAATAGCTGTTCATGTTGTCGAAGGTGCCATAGCCACCGTAGAGGAAGTGGGTCTGATACCCCTTGCTGCGAAACACAGATCCTAGTGTAAATAGCCCCTCGTTATCGGGGCGGCGGACTATGGATTGCCCCGGGGTTGGTGGCACGGCCAGAGACAGAGCTTCGAGACCGCGTACCGTCCGGTTGCCGGTGGCATAGAGTTGGGTAAACAACATCCCCTGGTTAGCCAGTTGATCCAGCTCGGGCGTCAGCCCCTGGTCATTGCCAAGGCTGCCTAAGTACTTGGCGGAGAGGCTTTCAACGGTAATCAGCACCACATTGAGCCGCTTTTCCGGCGCGGCATGGTGAATCATCCGGCGGATATCCAGGGGATCCTCGCTGACAAAGCGAGCATCTGGAGTCGCCAGCTGCGCCTTGACGAGCCGGGCGGCTTGCTCCAGCGGCATCTTGGCGTAGAAACGCTGGTAATCGAGCTGGTTGTTACGGAAGGCGCCAAACAGGCTGAACAGACCATTGCCGGCCAACTCATTGGCATACTGGTTTTGACGCTGGTTTATATCCTGGGCATTCAAGCCGATGCTGACTAACAGGCACAGAGAGCCGGAGGCCAGTGCCATGGGCCAGCGACGGTGGCAACTGATGAGACGCTGCAGGCGAGGCGGTAACAGACGATGGTGGCTGATGCGGTTAGACGCGAGGAGCCAGATCAGGGTGACCAGAGTGCACAGGGATAGCCACAGGCCAATCGGGTAGGATTGGCGAATATTACCAATGACCTCATGGGTATAGACCAGATAGTCGACGGCGATGAAGTTGAATCGACTATCGAATTCGCCCCAGAACACCCATTCGCTGGCGATCTGAAACAGCAGAGCAAACAGGGTTATTGCCCGTACGCCCCAGCCTGCTAGCTGCCAGAGTTTATTCGTGCGCCAGCTTAGTGGTGACAGTGCCAGCCAGAGGACAAAAGGAATCAGCAGGTAGCTGAGACTACCCAGATCAAAGAGCAGGCCCACGCCATAGGCATAGAGCAGATCGAGCAGTGACAGGCTGCCACGATCCCAGCTCATCCAGGTCAGCCCCAAACGGCTAATTAGGTTAAGCAGTAGATAACTGGTTGCCAGCCAGTAGATGAAGGCATAACGACGCACAGGTGTTGACACGGTAGGCTCCGCCACTAGGAGTAACATGGCGGAGAGTATTGCCAGACTAGCTTAAGCGAGCCTTAAGGTATGAAATCAGAGCTGCACTGCATCCGTGACCAGCTTTGCCGGAGCTGTTGGGGCGACGGATCTTAAGGGGCGTCGCCAGAGTTGGCAGAGCAGAACCCCCAGCAGAGCCAGCCCCCCTCCCCACAGGTGGTAACCATGCAGCCTCTCCCCGAGCCATAGCACTGCGATCACGGAGGTAAACAGTGGTAGCAGGTTCATGAAGATGGCGGTGCGATTGGCCCCGAGATGGCGAACGCCTTGCAGCCAGAACAGGGTCGCGATCAGGGAGGCGGGCAGTGCCGCGTAGAGTACCAGCGGCAGATTGTCGGCGGTCAACGCCCAGCTAGTGGCGCGCAGAAAATCCGGTAACAACCAGAGTAGTGCTGCACTCATCTGCAGGTAGAGCATCATCCATCCGGAAAATGGCAACGACCAGCGTTTGAGTAGTACGCCATACAGGGCATAGGTGAAGACAGCCCCCATCATCAGCAGATCGCCTTGACTGACGCCTTGAGCCAGCAGTCGAGCGGGGTGACCCTCGCTGACCAGCCACAGAAGCCCAGCGAACGACAGGAGTGAGCCTGTTGCTATGCCGAGTGTCGGTGTCTCGCGCAATAACCAGAGACTCAACAGTACGGTCAGGAGCGGGATCAGCGCATTGAGGATGCCAATATTGACGGCGCTAATGCTCTGCGCGGCGTAGTAGCCGAGACTCTGGTTGAGCATCATACCCAGCAGCGCCAGTACCATCAGTTGACGCAGGTAGGGGCGAATTTGTTGCCGTTGTTGCCATACGGCACGAGCCATAAACGGGGTGAGCAACGACCAGGCCAGTAGCCAACGATAAAAAGCGATGACACCGGGCTCGATCGTGCCAGCAGCCAGTTTGCTGACGATGGCATTGCCGCTCCAGATCAATACGGCCAACAGGGGGTACCAGAACATCAACATATCTCGATAGGAAAACCGCGGGCGATTCTACGCTGTCCTTTTTTGCGCATATAATGATAACCAGCCAATCGATAATCCTATTCAGCCATGACAATTTCTGACTCTAAGTCACCTCTGATGCTGAACCAAACTGTTTCCGTTCGGGGCCATGCCCGCCCTGCGTCACAGCGTCATTCCGCCCCCTCAATCAGTTCAGCGCCGGGGACCATCCGCTTCTGCGAAGCCCATCTGGCGGCGATGACGGATCTGGAGGAGGAGTGGCATGCCTGGGGTCAGTTGGCATTCATTCACAATGGTTTGATGGAGCTCTCCATCGAGGGTGAGAGTTTCATTGCCCCGGCCCGTTTCGGGGTCTGGATACCGCCCCGAGCCCGCCATTGCAGCTATAACCACAGGCCGATCGACTTCGGAACCATCAATGTCGCCAGCGCACTGTGCGCGGCATTACCGACCACCCCTTGTGTGCTGGATCTGTCGCCTCTGGTGTTGGCGATCATCGACCATTTCCATCAACGCCAGGTATTGGAGCCGCAGACCGCCGCCGATCTTCGATTAGGAGAGGTGCTGATCGACCAACTGGTGTTGTCGCCGCGGCGTGAGCGTTATCTACCGATGAGCGAGGATCGGCTGCTGGCTCCTGTGTTGCGGGCGCTCGAACAAAACCCGGCCGACAGTCGATCGCTGGCCGCATGGGCCAAGCAGGTACACAGCACGGAGCGCACTCTGTCGCGTCGTTGTCACAGTGAGCTGGGCATGTCATTTAGTGAGTGGCGGCAACGGTTGCGGTTTATCCAGGCGCTGTCGCTGCTGGAGCGGCCGATCAGCATCAAGGAGATAGCCCTCGAGCTGGGTTACAGCTCCCCTTCGGCGTTCATTACCATGTTTCAGTCGCTGGCAGGAGTGACTCCAGATCGCTATCGCAAACGGACATCGGGAGTCGCCAACGGCGTGGGTTCACCGCTGCTTTGAGCTGGCGCCCGCGTGTTGGCTGGCGTTGGGGGCGCGAGCCGCCCCCCGAATGATGCGATTCTTTTAGGCTGAGTATTCGTCAAAGTTTTCGATGTAATCGTCAAGATTGTCGAGCAATAGCTGGCGGTACTGTTCGGTGAAATAGGCCACGGCATCCTCTTTACCCATGCGCAAGGCATCGACATCGCTTGCCTGAGCGGCGATCAGGAAGGCGTTGAAACGGGCACTGGCATAGAGCAAAGAGCCGCTGACATCCTCGCTCTGGGCACTTTCGGTCTGCTGGTTGGCCAGATTGATAACGGCGTCGGCGCGTTCCCAGAACGCATCATTCGGGGCTTCATTACTCATTTTGTTCTCCTGCTGTGTTCAGCGCTGAGTTCAGGATTGGGGCTTGCCGGTTAGCCGACAAGCGTGGCTGGCTATTAAATCAATCGGCGCTCGCTTCGCCAAGCCGATTTTCACGGGTGATGACTATTAGAACGGCGGATATTCGCTGGTGAATCATCAGTTTGGGCTCGCAGTTGGCTGAACACTTACAGCCACATGTGAGCTGAGCGACTATGCTATCCAAGCGGCACCGCTAAATTTCTATCTCTCTGTGACTCATCCGACGATGAGATCGCCGCTGGCCGTTGATTGAACAAGGATTGCGCAAATGAAGACTATTACCCAAGTGACACTGTTGGCAGCCATTGTGGCGGGCATTAGTGGTTGTTCGACCAAACCGGATGAACCTCTGGATACCAAGGTTAACACTACCGTCGCCCAGGTAAAGGGGACTCCGGGCGGCATGGTGACCCAAACCCAGGTGCTGACGGCGACTGTCGTCGAGATTGACCAAGCCGAGCGGGAGTTTGTGCTGCAAGATGACGCGGGACACCGTCGTCACGTCATAGCGCCGCCCGAGATGGTGAATTTTCCACAACTGGCGGTCGGAGATACGGTGAAGGCAACTGTGCTGGTGGAAACCGTGGCCTATCTGCATGAGGCGACAGATGTCACCATTGACGAATCATCACGACTGGCAGCGAAGGCCAATGAAGGTGAGAAGCCGGGTTTACTGGTGGCGGAAAGAACCCAGACTATGGCCAAGGTGACTGCGGTTGACATCATGGCGCGTACGGCCACCTTACGGTTTGCCGATGGTTCCACCCGGGTGATCCCAGCCCGTGATGATGTAGTCCTCACCCATGATCTGATTGGAAAACAGGTGGCCATAGTCGTTACTACCGCCGTCGCGGTGGAAGTGACCAAACTCTGAGGCGCATGGGCACAGTCGCTAGACTGTGCCCCGTTGCGCTGAGCGCTCCCGCACATGGGGATCCTCTGATTTAACTCGTTACCTGTGGCTCAGAGCCTGTGATTGAGCCGCAAATTATCGATGGCCCCCATTCGCTGCTCGCCTTGGGCATCCGGCTCCAGATACCAGCGTACTTCAATGGCGAATACCTCGATGAGATCCAGTGTCACCGGGGTCATCTGCTTGCTCAACGGCAAATTGATCGTGGTTTCTTGCAGATACCCATCCCGTCCCTCGGCGCGAATGACAGCACTCTTGCCATAGGTCGATGCCAGATCCAGCGAGTAGAGATCAAATGGTCGGCCATCATCACGCTCAAGCCGGATGCGCCCTGAGTAGTGGCGAGCCAGTAACACGGTCGACGGCCAGGGTTCAAACCAGCCCAGATCAGGGAAGGCATGTTCCAGCAACAGGTTGGGGTTCCCGCGAGACATGAATTGGTAGTGGCTCATCTCGGGAGTGTCGTTGACCACGAAGGGCTCACTCAGTGGGGTCGAGAATGCCGGCGTTGGTGTCTGCTCAAAGTCGATGGAGACTTCTGGATCGGTCGAGCGTTGCAGGGTGCGCAGCGTGAAGATGCGCCAGCCTCTGTCGCCGTTATTATCGCTGACCTTGGCATAGAGGTAGCTGGTTCCGCTTTGTGACGCCGAGCCCCAGATCCGGATACCGCTCTCGGTGACGGCGGCCTCAATGCCCGGTTGCAACGCCGAGCCAATGATCTCCAGACGTAAGGTGCCATCCCCGCCGCTGGCACGGATCCATCGTTCAAAGGTCGCGTTGACCTGAGTCGCCTCCAGCTCGTAGGCCGTGTCGAATGTCGGGACGGCACCTTGGGGGGCTGTGATCGGATTGTAGCCGCGCTCCTCCTGCAACCACTGCAGCATGGCCTGATACTTGACCGAGCCAGCCGGGTCATCAGCCAGATGACCCAAATGTCCCCATTGACCATATTTTCCCCAGGCACCGCTCAGGGTGTAGGGATTGTGCATCTGCAGCCCTTTGGCGGCGGCCATGTTGAGATGCATGCGGTAGATTTCGGCCATCATGGGGCGATTATTCATCTGCACCATGAACGAGGTGATGCCATCATCACGCTCGTCGCCACCATCCATGTTATCGGTATAGATGGAGGGTCCCCCCTCATAGGCAATCAACGGGATTGTCTGTTGGAAGTACTGGTTGGCATGCTGAGTGACCCAATTTTGGAAACCACCGCCCCAGCCGGTGGCGTCGGGGCCCTCACCTTGCGAGGCATCACCGGAGAGTATGCGACGTTTCCACTCCTCGAGGGTCTGATCCAGGTGGTGTTGCAGCGCCGCACTCTGCCAGTAGCCATCACTGGCTGGTCGAGATACCGGGCGTTGCAGGCCGAGGCCTGCATCAAAATAATCACTGGTATAGAACCAGGGATCGGCGGTTCCAGCCTGAGCTTGGGATTTTTCATGGGCCCAATCCTGAATGCCGTTGCCTGTATAGGTGGTCACGGCTATCACATCTGGCTTGGTCAGTTGGGGGGCCAGGGTCGGACAATAGGCTGCGACCTCGGCCATCAGCTGGCCATCGTAGTCACTACTGGCGGTGAAGGTTGATAGCACCTTGACGACCCGGCTGCTGTCGCCCATCCCCTGATTGAATCGTTGCCAAAGGTCGCAGAAGCGGCGAGCGTTGAACTGGGCTTTGGTGATGGGGGGCTGTTCTGCGGCGGCTTGAACGGCGGCCCACTCACCCTGAGCGAAACCTTCGCCACCCGCCCAGATTTCGTTGGAAGATTCCACCCAGACGCGGAGCCCTGGATCCAGTGGTGGATAGCGTGGATTGGCGACCGGGCCCGGATACGGGTCATGGCCATCGGAGCCGTAGCGGATCAGCCGGACCAGCTTGTCGACATAATCGGTGGTGGCCAGGTGAGGGACGTTGATCCAGAGATCATGCTGACTTTGGTTGGCCAGATCGACTAGATATTCCCAAGCCATGCCGGTGCTGCGGTTCCCTTGGAACGTCTCGCCATTCCAGGCCAGGGCGCCAGGAGCCGGAGAGCGGGGATTGAGTACTCCGGTTTGGGCATAATGCTCGGGGCGACGACGATCGGCCCAATCCTGCTGGGGGTTCGAGTTGGTGATGGAGAGATCCATGGTCCGCAGTACGCTGTGGGGGAAGTCGGCAAGCCGTTGCAGCAAGCGTGGATGCCAGGTTTGCCCCTCCAGAGAACGGTTTTGCGGATCGCTTGGATCGGCGAGCCAGACGTGGATCTCGGTGATGGGGTTTTGCGGATCGATGGCCCGGATCTCCAGCGTGCTGACATGGTCTCCGGTCGGGAAGCGATAAACCCGTCGGCCATCGAGCAAAGAGCCTCGCTGCTCGCCATTGGATTCGTCGGCGAGGTAGCGGTCACCATTGTCGCTCAGTCTTAAATCACCGTTGCCTTTCCAGGTGAGTACCACATGACCTGTGACCAGGCGGGTATCCTCCATATGCAGACCGGTGAGCATGGCGCGCAGGTAAAATCCCGGATTCAGATAGCGAGGGTAGCCATTGTCATCAAACTGCGGATTGTTCCAAAGCTGAACGGCACTGCCCCAGTTGTAATCGGAAAACTCCAGCCAACTGGCGGTGGCCATGGCATCGGCGAGGTATGGGTTATCCCAATAGGCGATGCCTCCGGGATGGATACCCAGCACCGGTAGGGTTCGGCTGTTGGTGGTCGGTCGGCTCAGAGTGACGGTGACAGCCTCGCTTACGGCATCGCCACTTTCCAACCGATAGGTGAAACTCTCTTCGGTTGTATTACTGAAC
>JAGOXX010000141.1 GCA_018059485.1 Aeromonadaceae bacterium
ACCAGTTCGGTCTGGGCAGCGATTCGGGTACCGGTCTTATGGGTGAAAGCTCCGGCATGTTGCCCGTGCGTCGTCGTTGGTCCGATATCGAACGGGCGACTCTGGGCTTCGGCTACGGCCTGCGGGTTACCCCGCTGCAGTTGGCCTCAGCCTATGCCACCCTGGCCAACAAAGGGGTGCGCAAACCAATCTCGATCCTGAAGGTCAACGAGCCGCCGCAGGGTGAGCAGGTGGTTTCTCGCAAGGATGCCGAGGCTGTGATGCTGCAATTGGAGTCTGTGGTTGAACAGGGTGGTACCGGCACCAAGGCTGAAGTTCCGGGTTACCGGGTTGCAGGTAAGACGGGTACCGCCAAGGTGGCTGTCGCCGGTGGCTATGGCAAGGATTATGTTGGCGCCTTCGCCGGTTTTGCGCCGGTTTCCAACCCTCGCTTTGCCATGGTGGTCATCATCAACGAACCCCATGGATCGGCTTACTACGGTGGTATGGTGGCTGGCCCGACCTTCGCCGAGGTGATGAGTGGTGCCTTGCAACTGTATAATGTGCCGCCGGATGCACCCCAAACACTGGATCCGAATCAACCCAAACTCAGCCTGGCACGTCAGGAGGTTAAAGTTGTCCCTCACACTTGATGTTTTACTTGCACCCCTGGGGATCCTGACCGACCCGATCCAGGTGCGCGAGATGCAACTCGATAGCCGGGCAGTCAAGCCCGGCGACCTGTTTATTGCCCTCAAGGGACATGCGGTTGATGGTCGTGATTTTATACCGGCAGCGGTTGCCCAAGGGGCGGCGGCTGTACTCTATCAGCCAGATGACAGCGGCACCTTGCCCGACTGTTCCATTCCCTGCATCCCGGTCCCGCATCTGGCTCGCCATCTGTCGGCTCTGGCCGGTGCTTTCTATGGGGAACCGGCCACTCAGCTTCAGCTGATCGGCGTCACCGGCACCAATGGCAAGAGTACGACGACCCAGCTGATCGCCAATTGGCGATCTTTACTGGGAGGAACCGCCGGGGTCATGGGGACGATCGGCAATGGCCTATTCGGTCAACTGACACCCTGCGAAAACACCACAGCCAGTGCGCTCGCGATTCAGCAGGAGCTGGCCCGGCAGTTGGCTCAGGGAGCTGACCTGGTGGCCATGGAGGTTTCCTCTCATGGCTTGGTGCAGGATCGTGTCACTGCGTTGCCCTTTGCCGTCGCTGCATTCACCAACCTCAGTCGGGATCATCTGGATTATCACGGCACCATGGAGGCCTATG
This sequence comes from Aeromonadaceae bacterium, assembly GCA_018059485.1. Taxonomy (GTDB): domain Bacteria; phylum Pseudomonadota; class Gammaproteobacteria; order Enterobacterales; family Aeromonadaceae; genus Pseudaeromonas. Next base: position 1,265 of record JAGOXX010000141.1, read on the forward strand.
CGGCCGCCAAACGTACCCTGTTCGATCGTATGCCGGCCAGAGACTGCGTGCTCAACAGCGATGATGTCGTGGCTCAAGCCTGGCTGCGCGAGATGCCGGAGGCCGTGACCTATTCGCTGGAGCCTGGTGTGGCGCCTCGCGGCGGTCGTTTTGTCGAGGTCACAGGGCTGACATTCCATGATCGCGGCTTTTCTGCCGAGATCGACTCTTCATGGGGCACCGGCGAGTTGCGGGTGCCGCTGCTCGGGCGCTTTAATGTCGCCAACACCTTGGCGGCGCTCGCGTGCCTGCTGGTGCTGGGATATGACCTGAAGGCCTTGTTGGCTGCAGCCCCTCAGTTGCAACCGGTCACTGGACGCATGGAGTGTTTCGGTGGCGGTTCTTTGCCGCTGGTGGTCGTCGATTTTGCCCATACGCCAGATGGCTTGGAGAAGGCTCTGGAGGCTGCCCGTCTGCATTGCCGCGGTCGACTCTTTTGTCTGGTTGGCTGCGGTGGCGATCGGGATCGGGGCAAACGCCCTATGATGGCGGCCATTGCCGAACGTCTGGCTGATCAGACTATTCTGACCGACGACAATCCGCGTACCGAAGAGCCAGCCCAGATCATCCGCGATATGCAGGCTGGCCTGCAGGATCCGCACGCGGTGACCGTCGAGCACCAGCGCCCTGCCGCGATCCGTCTGGCGTTGCAGCAGGCGACCGCCGGGGATCTGATCCTGGTGGCTGGTAAGGGGCACGAAGATTATCAAATCATCGGTAAACAAAAATTGATGTATAGCGATCGGGAAACGGTCGCCCAGTTGGTCAAGGAGCTTGCATGATTCCGCTGTCGTTACAGGAGATCGCCAAGGCGTTGAGTGGCCAGTTGCTCGGCGACGATCGCACCATCTCGGCGGTGAGCTCAGATAGTCGCCAGATCCCGGCGGACAGTCTGTTTGTGGCGCTACAAGGGGAACGCTTCGATGGCCATGATTTTTGTGCCCAAGCGGTTGTCGATGGTGCCGTGGCCTTGCTAGTCAGCGAGCCTCTGCCACTGACCTGTCCCCAAGTGGTGGTGCCGGATACCCGCTACGCCCTGGGCCTGTTGGGGGCCATGGTGCGAAGCCGGGTCTCCCCCAAGGTGATTGCCATTACCGGCAGTTGTGGCAAGACCACGGTCAAGGAGATGTGCGCCTCCATTCTGAGTCAATGCGGCACTGTCCTGGCAACCCAGGGCAATCTCAACAATGAGATCGGTGTGCCCTTGACCCTGTTGCGGCTGACGCCGGAGCATCAGTTTGCTGTGCTGGAGCTGGGGGCGAACCACCCCGGCGAAATTGCCTGGACTACTTCGCTGGCCAAGCCTGATGTCGCCCTGATCAACAACGTGGCTGCTGCGCACCTGGAAGGTTTTGGCTCACTGCAAGGGGTCGCCCTGGCCAAGTCGGAGATCTTTACCGGCCTTGGCGAGCATGGCGTCGCCGTCGTGAATGCCGACAGCGAGTTCTACAGCCACTGGCGCGCCGATCTGGAGCCGAATCTGATTAGCTTCGGTCTGGAGAATCGCCGGGCCGATGTGCTGGCGCGCGATATTGTTCGTGACGAGCTGGGCGGCCACAGCTTCACCCTGGTGGCGCCATTGGGTGAGATCGATGTGCATCTGCCGCTTCCGGGGCGTCATAACATCGGCAATGCCCTGGCCGCCGCGGCTGCGACTCTGCCCCTGGGCCTTTCATTATCCGTGATCAAGCGAGGCCTCGAAGGGATGCACCCCGTGAAGGGGCGCCTGTGCGTGCAGCAGTTGCCCGGTGTGACCCTGATCGATGATACCTACAACGCCAGTGTCGAATCCGTATTGGCGGCGATCGACACACTGGCGGCCATGCCGGGTTACCGGGTGCTGGTATTCGGCGACATGGGTGAATTGGGGGCAGAGGCTGAGGCTCAGCATAGGCGCGTGGGGAAACATGCGCTGGCCGCGGGGCTGGATGGTCTCTACACGGTGGGCAGTCTGGCTGCCTTGAGTTCCGAAGAGGCCCATGGCCAGCACTTTGCGGATAAGCCGGCGCTCTTTGCGGCGCTGGGCGAGTTGTTACAACACCAGGATCAGGTCACCCTGCTGGCCAAAGGGGCTCGCAGTTCGCGTATGGAAGAGGTGATCGCGTTTGTAAAAAACTTTAAGGAGCAGGCATGTTAGTCTGGTTGGCGGAACATCTGACGCCCTATTTCTCGTTATTCCATGTGGTCTCCTATCTGACTTTCCGGGCCATCATGGCGATCCTGACCGCTCTGGCGGTTGCCCTGTGGATGGGGCCCCATCTGATCCGTCGTCTGCAACTGCTGCAGATTGGTCAGGTGGTGCGCAACGACGGCCCCGAATCGCACTTCAGTAAACGAGGCACCCCGACCATGGGGGGCTTGATGATACTGGCATCCATCCTGATCTCGGTGCTGCTGTGGGCCAAACTGAGCAATCCCTATGTCTGGGTCGTGCTGTTTGTGCTGGTGGGGTATGGCGCTATCGGCTTCGTCGATGATTACCGCAAGGTGGTGCGCAAGGATACCAAGGGTCTGATTGCCCGCTGGAAGTACTTCTGGCAATCGCTGGCTGCTTTGGCGGTGGGTATCTATCTGTATGCCTCGGCTGGTAGTGAGGCGCAGACCATGCTGGTGCTGCCTTTCTTCAAGAACTTCATGCC
>JAGOXX010000142.1 GCA_018059485.1 Aeromonadaceae bacterium
CCCAGTGACGTCGCTTTCCGCCTTATTTGATAGGTATTGGCCTTTTGACCCCAGCCCACTATCACGTCATTGTCAGCAAACGGCATATTGTCGTGGAAGAGATGTAACTGGCAGCCAAGCATAGGTTCAATATTTGCTTTTCTGGCCAGGATGCCTTTTGAACCTGTCAATAATTTCATTTTTGCTCTACGTGGTAGAAAACTCCCCGTATCGGAACGGGGAGTGGAATTCAGATAAATAGATCTGCATCGAGTAATGACTTGGCAACGCTGTCTTTTGCGGACGTAATGATATCGCAATCCAGAGCCGGCCATTCAATTGCAATGGAGTCATCATTCCACTTAATGCCTCGATCACTGCTGGGGGCATAATAATTGGTAGTTTTGTACAAGAACTCAGCAGTGTCAGTCAATGTGATAAAACCGTGGGCAAACCCTTCCGGGATCCACAGCTGCCGCTTGTTTTCCCCAGAAAGGTGAACCCCCACCCATTGTCCGAAGGTCGGCGAGCTTTTACGGATATCTACTGCTACATCAAACACCTCACCCGCGACACAGCGCACCAGTTTACCCTGGGCGTGGGGAGGCAGTTGATAGTGCAAGCCGCGTAATACGCCTTTGGATGATTTGGAGTGGTTATCTTGTACAAAGGTCACGCTACGGCCAATGGCCGCTTCGAATTGTTGGTGATTAAAACTCTCAAAGAAAAAGCCACGGTCATCGCCGAACACTTTCGGCTCAAAGATAAAAACATCGGGGATCTTGGTTTGAATAACATTCATCATGAATACCTGGTGTATAAATGGGGCTGATAGCCCCATGGGGACATTATTACTTCAGCATTTTCAACAGATACTGACCGTAGGCGTTCTTTTTCAACGGCTCCGCCAGTTTCATCACCTGCTCGGCAGTGATAAAGCCTTTGTGGAACGCAATTTCTTCAGGACATGCCACTTTCAATCCCTGGCGATGTTCGATGGTCTGAATAAAGTTGCTCGCCTCAATCAAGCTCTCGTGGGTGCCTGTATCGAGCCAGGCATAGCCACGGCCCATCATGGCGACCGACAGGTTACCCTGCTCAAGGTAGATACGGTTCACGTCGGTAATTTCAAGCTCACCACGAGGAGAAGGCTTCAGGCTCTTCGCAATCTCCACCACGCTGTTATCGTAGAAATAGAGGCCGGTCACTGCATAGTTGCTCTTGGGCTCGAGTGGCTTTTCTTCCAGAGAAATCGCCGTTCCCTGTTTATCAAATTCCACTACCCCATAGCGCTCTGGATCGTGCACGTGATAGGCAAACACGGTGGCGCCATAAGGCTTGGCTGCGGCTGCCTCCAACTGTTTCTGAAGGTCGTGGCCATAGAAGATATTGTCACCCAGCACCAGGGCACAGGGGTCAGAGCCAATAAACTCTTCCCCCAGAACAAAGGCTTGTGCCAGGCCATCCGGGCTCGGTTGTACCTTGTATTGCAGATTCAAGCCCCACTGGCTGCCATCACCCAGCAACTGCTCAAAACGAGGGGTATCCTGCGGAGTACTGATGATCAAAATATCGCGGATCCCCGCCAGCATCAGGGTGCTCAGCGGATAATAGATCATCGGCTTGTCATAGATGGGCAGCAACTGTTTGCTGACGGCCATGGTGACGGGATAGAGACGAGTGCCAGAGCCACCGGCCAGAATAATACCTTTACGTTTGTTCATAGTACTTGATTTCTTATCTTTGAATTATGTAACCCATCAAAGTGAGTGCGCTTGCATAACACTCATTTTGCGTTTTATCCCTACTGGAGCGTGAAACCGTATACCCACGCTGTCTTTATTTTCTTATTTTTCGATGATCTCGGTCAGCATTCGCTCGACACCGACAGTCCAGTCCGGCAGGCGCAGATTGAAGGTGCGCTGGAACTTGGTGGTATCGAGTCGCGAGTTATGGGGACGTTTGGCCGGCGTTGGAAACGCGCTGGTCGGTACGGCATTGACGTGTGTGACCGCCAGTTCAACCCCGGCAGCCCTCGCTTTGGCAAACACCAGCTGGGCATAGTCAAACCAGGTCGTGGTGCCGGAGGCGATCAGATGGTAGAGCCCCGCCACTTCGGGTTTGGCTTGCGCCGTCCGGATCGCATGAGCGGTGCAGTCGGCCAGCAGTTCGGCTCCGGTCGGAGCGCCAAATTGATCATGGATGACCGACATTTCACTGCGCTCCTTGCCAAAACGCAGCATGGTCTTGGCAAAGTTGGCGCCACGGGCGGCGTAGACCCAGCTGGTGCGGAAGATCAGGTGACGAGCGCAGAGAGCTGCCCCCTGTTCCCCTGCCAGCTTGGTTTCACCGTAGACGTTGAGCGGAGCTGTCTCATCGCTCTCGACCCAAGGACGTTCGCCACTGCCATCGAATACGTAATCGGTGGAGTAGTGCACCAGCCAGGCACCCAACGCCTCAGCTTCTTTGGCAATCGCAGCCACGCTGGTGGCGTTGAGCAGTTCGGCGAATTCCCGCTCGCTTTCCGCCTTGTCGACGGCGGTGTGAGCCGCAGCATTGACAATCACATCCGGCTTGAGCAGGCGAACCGTGTCGGCTACCCCTGCCGGGTTGCTGAAATCACCACAATAATCGGTGGAATCGAAGTCGACGGCGGTGACTCGGCCCAACGGAGCGAGTGAGCGCTGCAACTCCCAGCCTACCTGGCCATTCTTGCCAAACAACAGGATATGCATCAGGCACGCTCCCCGTAGTTTTGCTCGATCCAGGACTGATAGGCCCCGCTCTTGACGTTACCGACCCACTGCTGATTGTCCAGGTACCACAGCACGGTTTTGCGAATACCGGATTCGAAAGTCTCTTGTGGTTGCCAATCCAGCTCGGCGCTCATCTTGCTGGCATCGATGGCATAACGACGGTCGTGACCGGGGCGGTCGGCCACATAAGTGATTTGATCACGATAAGATCCTGCTTTCGGCACCATCTCATCGAGCAGATCGCAGATGGTGTGTACCACCTCCAGGTTCTGCTTCTCGTTGTGGCCACCGATGTTATAGGTCTCACCCATCACCCCCGTGGTGACCACGGTATAGAGTGCACGGGCATGGTCTTCCACATAGAGCCAGTCACGGATCTGGTCCCCCTTGCCATAGACCGGCAGCGGCTTGCCATCCAGGGCGTTGAGGATCACCAGCGGGATCAGTTTCTCGGGGAAGTGATAGGGACCGTAGTTGTTGGAGCAGTTGGTGACCACGGTCGGCAGGCCATAGGTACGGCGCCAGGCACGGACCAGATGGTCGCTCGATGCCTTGGAGGCGGAATAGGGGCTGCTCGGGGCATAAGGGGTCGTTTCGGTGAAGAGCGGCAACGCCTCACCGGGAGCAACTTCATCGGGATGGGGCAGGTCGCCATATACCTCGTCGGTGGAGATATGATGGAAGCGGAAGGCCGCCTTGCGCGTCTCGTCCAGCACGTTCCAATAGGCACGGGCGGCTTCCAGCAGCATATAGGTGCCGACGATATTGGTTTCGATGAAATCGGCAGGGCCGGTGATGGAGCGATCGACGTGGCTCTCGGCCGCCAGGTGCATCACGGCATCGGGTTGGTGGGCGGCAAAGACCCGATCCAGCTCGGCGCGGTTGCAGATATCTACCTGCTCGAACGCATAGCGATCGCTGCCTGAGACCTCAGCCAGGGATTCCAGGTTGCCCGCATAGGTCAGCTTGTCGAGGTTGACCACTGAGTCTTGGGTATGCTGGATGATATGGCGAACAACCGCAGAACCGATAAAACCGGCACCACCAGTCACAAGGATTTTCATATCGTTTCTCTCTTTTTTCTGCGCTTAAGGGGTTAATAAAGATTTAAGTTGCTCGATTTCTGTATCTTTCTGGGCGAGCTTATTCTCATAAGATTGAACTACCAAGTCCAATCTTTTTTGAATGTCTGCGACTTGGTTT
>JAGOXX010000037.1:0-11223 GCA_018059485.1 Aeromonadaceae bacterium
CCAGTTTCTGATCGGCATCCTGCAATTCGCCATTCAAACAGGCTTGCTGCAATCCGCGCAGCACTCTCATCTCAACGTCTCGCACCAGGGTGCGGCCATGTATTTCACAGTTGGCGACCGCCAGCGAGATATGGCCCCGAAGGTAGCCGCTGGCGAACAGTTCATCTTCCGAACCATTGGCAACCAGGGCATCAATTTGCGCAAGTAACTGCTGTTCAAATTCGAATATGTTCATGTTTCCGATCACTTGATGAGGCCAGGGATAAGGCGGATCTGCCGAGTCTGAGGATAATCAGGCCCAAGGGCGCAGATACTGCCTCAGCACAAGGATTTTTACTAGCGATCCCCCTCGCTGGACTTAACTTTTTTTATCCCAAAGTTAGTCAATCGCCACTCGGAGCAGAGACTGGTAGACTAGAGCGCTAAACCCGAGTGGATTTTCACTCCAATTATGCATAACACCACAGGAACTGCTCATGTTTGAATGGTTATTGGATCCTAGCGCCTGGATGGCACTGGCCACGTTGACCCTCTTGGAAATCGTGCTTGGCATCGACAACATCATCTTCATCTCGATCCTGGTCGGCAAACTGCCCCCAGAACAGCGACAACGAGCTCGCGTCCTGGGTCTGGCCGGGGCCATGATCACCCGAGTTCTGTTGCTGCTCTCATTGGCCTGGGTCATGCGCTTGACGCACCCTCTGTTCTCCATTCTAGATGAGGCCATCTCGGGTCGCGACATCATCCTGATTGTCGGTGGTCTGTTCCTGCTCGCTAAGAGCACCCATGAGATCCATGGTAGTCTCGAAGGGGACGAATCGAGTGATGAGGTCAGCACCGGCAAGGTGGTGCATCATGGTTTCGTGGCTACCCTGATCCAGATCGCCATCCTCGACATCATCTTCAGCCTCGACTCTGTTATCACGGCGGTCGGCATGGCCAGCCATGTGCCGGTCATGATCCTGGCTATCGTCATCGCGGTCGGTGTCATGATGTTTGCGGCTAAAGCGATTGGCGATTTTGTCGACAGCCATCCCACCATCAAGATGTTGGCTCTCTCGTTCCTGATCCTGGTCGGTGTGGCTCTGATTGCCGAGGGCTTCGAGCTGCACATTCCGAAGGGCTATATCTACTTCGCCATGGCCTTCTCGCTGGGCGTCGAGATGCTCAACATTCGCCTGCGCAAGAGCTCCAAAACCGCGCTCAAGCTGCACAAAGATATCCCGGAGTAACAGCTCCGGTCTTTAGAACGTCGTCGCAAAGGCGTTTCCCCTAACAAAGCAAGAGGCCGTCCATGGACGGCCTCTTTATTGAGCCAGGGCGCATACCGATATCGCCAGCGGCTTACTTCAAGTGCGGAGTCGTCGTCACCACATGCAGATTCTGCGCTCGATGACGCAACAGGTGATCCATCAGTACCAAGGCCAACATGGCCTCGGCAATGGGGACCGCCCGGATGCCAACGCAGGGATCATGCCGCCCCTTGGTGATCATCTCGGTGGGGTTGCCGTGGGTGTCTATGGTCTTACCCGGCACAGTAATGCTGGAGGTCGGCTTGAGCGCTATGCTTGCTACGATCGACTGCCCGGAGCTGATGCCACCCAGAATACCGCCGGCATGATTGCTGCTGAAGCCTTCCGGACGCATCTCGTCGCGGTGCTCGGAGCCACGCTGCTCGACCACAGCAAAACCATCACCAATTTCGACCCCCTTGACGGCATTGATGCCCATCAAGGCATGGGCGATGTCGGCATCGAGACGATCGAAGACCGGCTCACCGAGTCCCACTGGCACATTGTGCGCCACCACCTGCAGACGGGCACCGATGGAGTCACCCTCTTTCTTCAGGTCACGCATGAACTCATCCAGCGCCTCGAGCTTGTCCGGATCGGCGAAGAAGAATGGGTTGGTCTCGATGACGTCGCGTTCGACCTTCTCCCCCTTGATCGGGCCAAGTTGGGTCAGATAACCGAAGATCTCGATGCCAAACTCCTGCTTCAGGTACTTCTTGGCAATGGCGCCGGCAGCAACTCGCATCGCGGTTTCGCGCGCCGAAGAGCGACCACCACCGCGGTAATCCCGCAGCCCATACTTCTGATGGTAGGTGTAGTCCGCATGACCTGGACGAAACAGATCCTGAATATCGGAGTAGTCCTTCGAGCGCTGATCGGTGTTTTCAATCAGCAAGCCGATAGAGGTGCCCGTCGTCTTGCCCTCGAACACCCCAGAGAGGATCTTGACCTCATCCGGCTCACGCCGTTGGGTGGTGAAACGAGAGGTTCCTGGCTTGCGCCGATCCAGATCGTGTTGCAAATCCGCCTCGCACAGTTCCAATCCGGGTGGACAACCATCCACGACGGCGCCCAGCGCCAAGCCATGACTCTCCCCAAATGTGGTCACGCGAAAAAGCTGACCGAAGCTATTCCCTGCCATAACTTAATTAACTCCTGTAAGCGGCGAACTGCTCGCGACACGCGACCAATTGCGCCTTGGTCATTACAAATACTCCATGGCCACCCTGCTCAAACTCCACCCAGGTGAACGGTACGTCCGGATATTGCTCCTGCAACTGGACGTAGCTGTTGCCGACCTCGACCACCAGCACCCCACCATCAGTCAGCCGATCGGCCGCCGTCGCCAGGATGCGTTTGGCCAGGATCAGACCATCATCCCCGGCGGCCAACGCCAGCTCCGGCTCGTGACGGAACTCATCGGGCAGATCGAACATGTCCTCGGCATCCACATAGGGTGGATTGGAGACGATCAGATCGTAGGTCAAGCCTGCGGGCAGAGCCTCCATCAGATCCGAGGCCATCGGCACCACCTGTTGTTCGAGACCATACATCTCGATGTTGATCTGGGTGACATCCAGCGCATCCGGTGAGATATCAATCGCATCGACTTCGGCCTCGGGGAACGCCTGAGCCAAGGCGATAGCGATGCAACCGGAGCCGGTACACAAATCCATGACCCGCTGCGGCTCGTGGGCCAGCCAGGGGGCAAATCGCTTGCCGATCAGCTCGCCGATGGGAGAGCGCGGCACAATAACCCGCTCATCGACATAAAATTCCAGCCCGCAAAACCAGGCCTTGTTGGTCAGATAGGCCGCCGGGATCCGCTCATCGACCCGACGGGCCACCAGCTCGACCAGATGCTGTCGCTCAGAGCGAGTCACTCGCGCGGTGCGGATCTCCTCGCTGATATAGGGTGCCAAATGCAGGCTCGGCAGAATGAGTTGGACAGCTTCATCCCAAGCATTATCGGTGCCATGACCATAAAACAGACCGGCGGCATTAAACTGGCTGACCGCCCAGCGCATCATGTCGTTGACGGTACGCAGCTCGCTGACCGCCTCGTCGATGATTATCTTTTCCAAAACCGCCTCCGGGTCGAGTAGAATTCGGGACACGTATCCCATATCAAAACTGCAGGTACCTGATTGATGAAGAAAAAATCAGCGCTCGATGAACAGGATCTCGCCCTGTTCCATGAGGCCGTAGCCGGTACCCGCCAAATTAAGCAGGATACCATAAGTCCCCCCCAAAGGTCGGTCAAGCAGAAAGCGCTGCTGCGCGAAGTTCGCGAAACCCTGGGGGTAAGCCATTACTTTTCTGATGAATTTGTCCCCCATCTGAGCGATGACGGCCCCATGCGCTACGTGCGCAGCGATGTCTCCAGCTTTGAGGTCAAACGGCTCAGGCGCGGTGACTACTATCCGGACATGCTGCTAGACCTGCACGGCCTCTCCCAGCAACAAGCCAAGCTGGAAATTGCCGCCCTGCTCGAGGCCTGTCGTCGCCAACAGATCCGCTGCGCCTGTGTCATGCACGGCCACGGCAAGAATGTTCTCAAGCAGAAGGTGCCGCTCTGGTTGGCCCAGCACCCCCTGGTTGAAGCCTTCCACCAGGCCCCGCGCGAATGGGGTGGCGACGCCGCCTTACTGGTATTGATCGAGCAAAGCGACGCGGCCGCCGCCTCGTTCAAGCGTTAATCGCGCTCGGCATGGATGAGAATGTTGCGCGGCGTCAGATGGCGGGGACAAAACTCGCTCAGTTCAACCCGATACCCCTGCTCCTGCAAAAACAGGGCGCGATCCAGCACCAGCCATAGCTCCAGAGGTCGACGAAACAGGTGACGAACCAGCTCCATGCGCGCCACCACGGGTAGTCGCGCAGCCCCGGCCTGCTCAAAGTTGGCAATCTGAAGCTGAGTCATCTCAGGTGGAATCGTCAGCCCCTTGACGCCCACCGCCCAGTGGGCAAAGTCAACGAAGGAGCCGGAGAGCCAGCTCTTTTGCAGATTCGGCAACGGCAGGTATTCATCCACGCCCCGCAGTTCGCGCTGCAAGAGATCAAAACCAAGCCGCCAGGTCAGTTCAATCGTACGCAGGCGCCGCTCCCGGCCGCCAGCAGTGACGGTCTCTTGTACCGTCATGCGCAGATCCTGGGTGGTTAACTGCAGTTCCGAGGCTTGGGCTGCCAGTGACATCGGCTGATAGCTGGGAGCATGGATCAAATGATAACAACAGGGGGAGATGGTCACTGTGCGCGATTGACGCTGGCTGGCAACCTGCAACAGGCGCATATGGAGCTCACCACAGGCATGCAGCGCCACCGCATGCTGTTCCGGTTGAACCAACTCTTTGGCCGCATCCGAAAAGGCATCGCCATGGACGAAGCGCATCGGCACCTTGACCCGCGTCGCCAGGCGTTGCCCGGCATCACACAGCTCGGCCTGCCACTCCAGGCTGACCACAGGCCGTCCACTTTGATAACCCAGCAGCCGCCCCAGATGCCCCTTGCCCGCACACCACTCCAATACGGGTCCGCGCACTCCGGGCATGGCGGCTGCAAAGTGACGCAACTGCTGCCATTTACGACCCGGGATATAGTTGCCCAACCCATCCGGAACCGGTTGAAGAGGCGTCAGGTTTGGTGGCAACTCACAAAGCGAGGCCAACTCATCCAATTCAGGAAACCAGGGTTTGAGCATGGGCCGCAAGGGGGCGGAGTCCGCCTCCAGTGCCGACAGCTCTTCGCCGACGAGTGTATCGAGAAAGGCGGCTAGCGTCGGTGTCGACTCTCGCCAGCAGTTATCCCGCCAGTGAAATGGCTGACACTGCCAGAAGCCTTGATAACGGGTAAGCAGCTGATCCAGTGCGGCAAAACGGTCTACTAACATAGGGTCAGCTCTTTGGGGTCACGGACAATAAAACCAGGGTGGCAGTCTATCGGGCCAATGCACCGATCTCCAGTCACAAAGCAGGAACAGGACTTCTTTATTGTGTTGTCAGGGAGCATAATATCGTTACTTTCATCTACCAAAATTGCTTTTTATGACCATTGATATAACCAATATGCTTCACATGAATGAGGTTTTGCTGATTTTTGTGGTGCTGGGTATCGGACTGCTGGTTGGCAAGCTGCGTATTGGTTCGTTTCAGATTGGCAACACCATAGGGGTGTTGTTTACCGCTCTGCTGTTTGGCCAATTTGGCTTCACTCTCACCAGTAGTGCGGGCAACATCGCCTTCATGCTGTTCATCTTTGCCGTCGGCATCGAAGCCGGCCCCCATTTTTTTAGCGTGTTCCTGCGCGATGGCCTGCGCTATATCAGCCTCTCGCTCGTCATTCTCACCTCGGCTCTGCTTCTGACCTTTGCCCTGGCCAAACTCTTCAATTTTGGCCCAGGGTTGGCCGCCGGTCTGCTGGCAGGAGCCCTCACCTCCACACCGGCTCTAGTGGGCGCCCAAGACAGCCTGCAAAGTGGCTATCTGGCCATACCGCATAACACCAGCATCAGTCAGCTGCTCGACAACATGAGTGTCGGCTATGCCCTCACCTATATGATTGGCCTACTAGGGCTGATGCTGGTAGTCCGCTATCTGCCTGGGCTGTGCAAATTGGATCTGTGTGAAGAGGCTCATAAGATAGCCCGCGAACGAGGGCTCTCCGATCACTATGGTCACAAGACCTATCTGCCGATTATTCGGGCTTACCGGGTTGGCACCGAGTTGGCCAATTGGATCGGTGGTCGCACCCTGCGCGAGACCGGTATCTATCCGCACACGGGTTGCTACATCGAGCGACTTCGCCGCAATGGCATAGTGGCAGCCAACCCGGATGGCAACACCATCATCCAGGAGGGGGATGATATCGCCCTGCTCGGCTACCCCGAGAGCCATGAAAAACTCGATCTGAGCTATCGCACCGGCAAGGAAGTATTTGATCGGGATCTGCTGGATCTGCAGATTGTCACTGAAGAGATAGTGGTCAAGAACGACAACTATGTCGGCAAGTATCTGGTCGAGTTGAATCTCAGTGGCAAGGGCTGTTTCTTGAACCGCATCGTCCGCTCTCAGATCGAAATGCCGCTGGATCGCAACATCATGCTGCAAAAAGGTGACGTGCTGCAGATCAGTGGTGAAAAGCATAGAGTCGAACGGCTGGCTAGCCGCATCGGTTTCATCAGCATTCACAGTCAGGCTTCCGATCTGGTGGCCTTCAGTACCTTTTTCGTCTGTGGTCTGCTTATCGGCAGCATCTCGCTGGTCTTTGGCCCCTTTCAATTTGGGCTTGGCAATGCGGTCGGCCTGCTGCTGGGTGGTATCTTCATGGGCTATTTGGGGTCAACCCATCCAACCGTCGGCTATATTCCCTCGGGAGTGCTGCGCTTTATCAAGGATCTGGGGCTGACGCTGTTCATGGCCAGCATAGGCCTCAAGGCTGGCGGCGGTGTCTTGAGCCATCTGAACGACAATGGCTTACTGGTGCTGGCAGCCGGTGCCGTGGTCGCTGTGGTGCCTGTCGTCATTGGCTATCTGTTTGGTATTCATGTGCTGAAGATGAATCCGGCCCTGCTGTTAGGCGCCATTACCGGCGCTCGCACCTCGGCTCCGGCCATGGAGCTGGTCAATGGCATGTCGGGCAGCTCGATCCCAGCTCTGGGCTATGCTGGCACCTATGCGGTTGCCAACGTCCTGCTAACGCTGGCAGGCACCCTGATCATCGCCTTCTGGTTCTAAGAGGGCCACCATCGCCCTCATTCGTTGAACTATCGGGTTTCGGGATCACGCAGACACAAAAAAGGCTGCCTTCGCTGGCAGCCTCTTGCTGGTTCTCCATCATGCAGCCTTGGATAGCTCACCTATGGTGGAGTTGACCTCGGTCACTGTGTTCTTGTGCACCCGATCGGCCGTTATGGGCATCACGAGTTGACCTTTATCAAACTCGTAACCCCCTCGCCCCTGAATGTAGATCCGCCCCTTAAAAAATGTCTTCACGTACTTGGCAATCATGACTGGCAGGTACTTTTTGAAAATTCTCATTATTGTTAACCCATTTTTTCAAACCACGCAGAGTTAGGCATAGTTTAGCGGGAAAAGTTCCGCACAAATGAGAGATCAATCTAAAGGAATGAGAAAAACAGCAACAATCGTCTGGAAAGCGTGATTTAGCACCTATTTTTTTAACAAATGTGGCGCCTGTTGCCAGACGACCTTGCCGTTACCGTCCATCAGCTCGACACCGACCATGGCCGATGTCACGAACATGGGGGGCGTCTGAGGCGGGCACAAATCGGCAACCAGATAACCAACCAGTGGTAAGTGACTAATAATTAATACATTATTCACATCACCTTCCAACGCCCGCAGATAATCACACACCTGGCTGGCATGGCCATGGGGAACCAGTTCATCCAGATCTTCACGGGGTACGTCACCAAACAGCTCACTGATGCTTTGCCAGGTCTGCTGGGCCCGCAGGTAGGGGCTAACCAACACGCGATCGACATGCGGCATCTGTTGATGCAACCAGATCGCCATGGCTCGGGATTGTTCCCGCCCAAGGGAGGTCAACGCACGAGATGCATCATCATCGGCGCCCAAAACGGCATCGCCGTGACGCATTATTACGACCTTCATTCGACAAGATCCCTAAGGCAGAGAGATAAAAACAGCACGAGTTTACTGACTAAGTGGGCCATTCACAATGGGGCCTCCGCGCAGAAACGGTTTGCGCCCCCCGGGTCCCCAGTCAATAATGACTTAGAAGATCAATACATTGAGTCTATCCATGGGTCATCACATGCCGCGTTTGCATACCAGTCCACATGATCATCGCGCTTACCGTTACCTGACCCTTGCCAATCAGCTACGCGTATTGCTGATCGAGGACCATAAAACTGAAAAGTCGGCCGCCGCGCTGGCCGTCAACGCCGGACACTTCGATGATCCGCGCTCGCGCCAGGGGATGGCTCATTTTCTCGAGCACATGCTGTTTCTCGGTACCGAGACCTTTCCCCGCCCCGGCGAGTATCAGGAGTTCATCAATCGCCACGGTGGCAGCAACAACGCCTGGACCGGCACCGAGTTCACCAACTACTACTTCGATCTGCATCATGAATTTTTTGCCGACGGCTTGCATCGCTTCTCCCAATTTTTCTGCTGCCCAACTTTTGATGCCCAGCTCGTCGACAAGGAGCGCAACGCCATTGATTCAGAGTATCGCCTGAAGCTGCAAGATGATGTCCGGCGCTCTTACCAGGTCCATAAAGAGACCGTCAACCCGGACCACCCCTTTGCCAAGTTTTCTGTCGGCAACTGGGAGACCCTGGGCGATCGACCCGGCAGCCAGATCCGCGATGAGCTGATCGCCTTTTACCAGACCCACTACAGCGCCGGACGCATGAGTCTGGTGTTGCAATCCAATGCGCCACTGGATCAGCAAGCCGCCTGGGCCGAAACCTTCTTCTCGGCAATCCCCAATCACGGTACGGCCCATCCCGGGTTGCAGATCCCGCTCTATCGCCCCGAGGATCTCGGCATCCGCATCGAAATCAAGCCGATCAAGGAAAACCGCAAGCTGGTCGTCTGCTTTGCCTTGCCAAGCATAGAGCCCCTCTACCCGACCAAGCCCATGACATTCCTCAGCCACCTGCTGGGTTACGAAGGAAAAGGCAGCCTGTTTGCCTGGCTCAAGCAGCAGGGCTGGGTCAATACCCTCTCGGCCGGTGGCGGTGTCGGCGGCAGCAACTTCAAGGATTTTTGCATCAGCTTCGGTTTGACCCCCGAGGGCGTTCATCACGAAGGCAGCATCATTGAGCGACTGTTTGGCTACCTGGCCCTGATCCGGACACAAGGCGTCGAGGCGTGGCGCTATGAGGAGAAGCGCCAGGTTCTGGATGCGCTGTTCCGTTTTCACGAAGGGGGGCGCGCCATCGACAATGTCGCCCATCTGGCCGTCAACATGCATCACTACGCCCCGGAGCATATTCTCTGCGGTGACTATCTGATGGATGGCTTCGATGCTGCTCAGATCCACGCCATGCTGGATCTGCTGACCCCAAGCAATATGCGCATCCAGTTGGCCGCGCCTCATGTACAGACCGATCGAACCGCACGCTGGTACGACACCCCCTACCGCATCCAACCGATCGATGGGGTCTGGTTGCGTCGCTGGCGCGATCCGGCCCCGATCGACGGGCTGATGACGCTGCCGGAGGCCAACCCATTCATCTGCGACCGTCTGCAGCCCCATCCGGTGACGCAAGCCCATGCCATCCCGCAGTGTCTGATCGAGCGCCCCGGCATCCGCGTTTGGCACCTGCAGGATGCGGAGTATTCGGTTCCCAAAGGAACGCTGTTCATTGCCGTCGACAGTGAGCATGCGGTTCGTTCACCACGCCATATTGCCCAGATGCGCCTGACCGTCGAGTTGTTGATCGATCAACTCAACGAGTTGACCTACCCGGCCGAACTGGCCGGACTTAGCTACGACATCTATGCCCATCAGGGTGGCTTTACGCTGCAACTCTCCGGATTCAGCAGTCGTCTGCCGCGTCTGCTGGGCTTGATCCTGAAAAACCGCACCTTCGGATACGTCGACCCACAGCGCTTTGCCATTATTCAGCAACAGTTATTGCAGAACTGGCAGAACCAGAACAAGGGGCGTCCTATTTCGCAGCTGTTTAGCCATCTCACCTCGGTGCTGCAGCCAAACAACCCGCCGATCGAGCAGTTGATACCTCATCTGGCCGAGCTGACCCATGACCAGATGCCCGAATTTGTACGCCAACTCTATAAGGCCGTACATCTTGAGGTGCTGGCCCACGGTGACTGGCTGGAAGAGGAGGTTCGTCAAATCGCAGGCCTGCTGGAGCGAGAACTCACGCCCCTGAGTCTGCCAAGTCGCGAAACCCGGCGTCGCCTGGTCGATATCAGCCAGCGCGGCACGCTGCGCCGGGAGTTGAACTGCCCGCATCAGGACTCGGCCTTGCTGATCTATTATCAATCGCCCACCACCCATCCACGGGAGATTGCCTATTTCACGTTGGCCAACCATATGCTGGCATCGACCTTCTTCCATGAACTGCGCACCCGTCAGCAGCTCGGTTACGTGGTCGGCACCGGTAACTTGCCGCTCAATCGCCATCCAGGGCTGATCCTCTATGTTCAATCCCCGGTGGCCGGTCCTCAGGCACTGCTCGATGCCATCGAACTCTTCATCGATGATTTCTACCTGGTGCTGATGGAGCTGTCGGAGCAAGCCTGGCAAGAGAGCAAACAGGGGCTGCTCAGCCAGCTGCAGGAAAAAGACGCCAACCTGCGCACACGCAGCCAGCGTCTATGGGTCAGTATTGGCAGCCGCGATTTTCATTTTGATCAGCGCGAAAGAGTCGCCGAGGCACTTGCCGCCATGAGTCGCGCCGAACTGGTTCGCTTCTTGCGTTCACTACGCAGCAGCCAGGCCGATCGCGTGATCCTCTGCAGCTACGGTGATGAACATCAGCAGGGGGAGCACATTCTCGATGGGGAGGAGATCGAGGATCTGGAGCTATTCCAGCGCCACAGTCGCAAATTCTGCAATATCTGACGCCATCGACGACCACACCATGCTTGGGCCCATTGCGACGGCCCCGGCATGGCGCCCGCCAGCAAGCCTCTCGAATGGGCTCACTGCCTGTTAGTGAAAAGGAACCTTCCTGCATTCCTCATCACTGCACAGCATTGCTCCTCTATCCGGCCTGTTCGGACTGTTTACCCAGTCGGTGGACTCTGGCTCACAATGTGATGCACTGCTACATGCCCAATCCGTCACACAGGTAGTAAGATACTCAGGTTTAAGGATGAACTAAGGCGTTGATATGTCGAGACAAGCTATAAACGCAGTGCGAGCCTATCTCAATGACCAAGTATTGGGACAACCAGAGTTGGTCGATGGG
>JAGOXX010000037.1:11323-12654 GCA_018059485.1 Aeromonadaceae bacterium
CACACAGGTAGTAAGATACTCAGGTTTAAGGATGAACTAAGGCGTTGATATGTCGAGACAAGCTATAAACGCAGTGCGAGCCTATCTCAATGACCAAGTATTGGGACAACCAGAGTTGGTCGATGGGCTCATGACTGCACTACTCGCCGATGGCCATATTCTGGTCGAAGGGCCACCCGGTCTGGCCAAGACCCGAGCCATCAAGATGCTCGCCAACTGCATCGAGGGGCGCTTTCATCGAATCCAGTTCACGCCGGATCTGCTGCCAGCCGACTTGACTGGCACCGACATCTATCGCCCTCAGGATGGCAGCTTCGTCTTTCAACCTGGCCCTCTATTTCACCATCTGCTGCTGGCCGACGAGATCAACCGAGCCCCGGCCAAGGTGCAGAGTGCCCTGCTTGAAGCGATGGCCGAACATCAAATTACCATAGGGCGCAAGAGCTATCAGTTGCCGGATCTATTCCTGGTCATGGCGACCCAGAACCCTATAGAGCAGGAGGGAACCTACCCACTGCCAGAGGCCCAACTGGATCGGTTCATGCTGCATCTGCAACTGAACTACCCGGACGCCACTACAGAATTGGCGATCCTGCGTCTCAACTACGCCGAATGTTCACAACAAGCAGAGCCGACACCGCCCCGCCTGACGCAAGAACAGCTGTTTGCAACCCGGCAGGAGGTGCTGCGCGTCAAGTTGGCCCCCGCCATCGAAAACTACATAGTAACCCTGGTCATGGCGACACGGCGTCCGCTGGGCTTTGACGCCGATCTGGCCCGCTGGCTCAGCTACGGCGCCAGTCCACGGGCAACCATGGCCATGGCCCGCTGCGCCCGGGTTCGAGCCTGGTTGCAAGGCCGGGACTTTGTGACCCCGGATGATGTGCAAGCCTGCGCCTACCCTATCTTGCGACATCGACTGATCCTGAGCATGGAGGCCGAAGCTGACGGCATTGATGCCAACAAGGTGATTGCCCGCCTGTTACAGCGAGTCGTGGTGGCATGAGCGATGGTATCGCGTTGAGCCTGGAGCAGTTGCTGCGACCACCGACTCTGGCGCAGTTGCTGCCATCTCGTCAGGTCAGTGGACGACGCACCGGTATGCATCAAGCCAGCAGCAAGGGGCGAGGCATGGAGTTTGCCGAAGTGCGCCCCTATCTCTCCGGCGATGATGTTCGCAGCATCGACTGGCGGATCACGGCTCGCACCGGCAAACCCCACACCAAGCTGTTCCGTGAAGAGCGGGATCGCTGTGTTTATACCCTGCTGGATCTCGATCCGACCCTCTATTTTGGCTCACGCGGTCAGCTCAAGGCGCGACTGGCCACGAT
>JAGOXX010000143.1 GCA_018059485.1 Aeromonadaceae bacterium
TCAGCTTGTCGGCCAGCGGCAGCGGGGCCTGACCCCCTTGCCAGAACACGGTCAGGGCGTTGTCATCGGCGTTGAAGCCCTGCCCCTCGCGGGACACATCGTTGGCGGCGATCATGTCCAGCCGCTTACGCTGCAACTTGTCGAGGGCGTATTGTTCCACATCCACGGTTTCGGCGGCAAATCCGACGGTGAAGGGTTTGTCTGATAACGCCCCTACGGCCGCGATGATGTCGGGATTCTTCACCAGCTTCACCACCATCTGGTCGTTATCGCCGGTCTTCTTGATCTTCTGGCTGGCCACCTGCTCGGGGCGATAGTCGGCTACCGCCGCGCAACCGATGAAGAGGTCGCACTCGCCGACCCGGCTCATCACCGCCTGATGCATCTGCTCGGCGCTCTCCACATCGACACGGGTCACGCCAGCAGGTGTAGCCAGCGTCACCGGCCCGCTGACCAGCGTCACTTCGGCGCCCGCTTCACGGGCGGCGCGGGCGATGGCGTAGCCCATCTTGCCGGAGCTGTGGTTGCTGATGTAGCGGACCGGATCCAGCGCCTCGCGGGTTGGCCCTGCGGTCAGCAGCAGCTTGACGCCCGCCAGCAAGGGCTCGGCGGCCAGTTGCTGACAGCAGCGATCCACCAGTTCGAGGGGATCCAGCATCCGGCCCGGGCCCACATCGCCACAGGCCTGGCTGCCTGCATCCGGTCCCCACAGCAGAATGCCGCGGCTGGCCAGGGTCTTGAGGTTGGCCTGGGTCGCAGCGTTGAGATACATCTGCTGGTTCATGGCAGGCGCCAGCGCGATGGGTGCCGGAGTGGCCAGACAGAGGGTGGTCAGCAGTTCGTCGGCCATGCCTGCAGCCATCCGCGCCATCAGGTTGGCGCTGGCGGGGGCGATCAGCACCAGATCGGCCCACTTGGCCAGCTCGATATGGCCCATGCCCGCTTCGGCAGAGGGATCCAGCAGGCTGTAGGCCACCGGATGACCGGAGACCGCCTGCAGGGTCAGCGGGGTGATGAACTCCTTGGCGGAGCGGGTCATCACCACCCGCACTTCGGCGCCCTGATCTTTCAGGCGGCGTACCAGCTCGGCACTCTTGTAGGCGGCGATCCCGCCACTGACACCCAACAGGATGCGTTTATCGGCCAATCTCATCTGCTGTTTCTCTATCCGGCTCATTCTGACTGGTCGGCTAAGATACCACAGGCAATGGATGACGACAGGGGTTGGCATCAAGGGGTGTGGTCGGGCGCGCGCAATTTTTTGCTATGTTTTTTCTCAATAGGGATGAGGGAGAGACAAATGAGCATCAAAGAGTGGCCAGAAGATGAACGACCGAGAGAGAAGTTGTTGCGTCAGGGGCCCGCTGCGCTCTCCGATGCCGAGCTGCTCGCCATTTTTCTGCGCACTGGCGTCAATGGCCTGAGTGCGGTGGATCTCTCACGCAACTTGTTGAATCAATTCGGCTCTTTGCGCAGCTTGCTGGGGGCGGATCAACAGGCATTTTGCGAGGCGCACGGCCTTGGCCCGGCCAAATATGCCCAGTTGCAAGCGGTGCTGGAGATGGCCAGACGCCACCTGGCCGAGCAGTTGCAACGGGGCGATGCGCTCACCTCGCCCCAGCTGACCCGGGACTATCTGCAGGCCCAACTGCGGGATCGGCCGAGGGAAGTGTTTGCCCTGCTGTTGCTCGATAATCAGCACAGAGTCATTCAATTTGTTGAGCTTTTTTTCGGCACCATCGATTCGGCGAGCGTCTGGCCAAGAGAAATCGTGCAGATCGCGCTCAAACATAATGCAGCCGCTGTGATTCTGGCGCATAATCACCCGTCCGGCGTCGCCGAGCCCAGTAGGGCCGACCGCCAGATCACGGATCGGATCACGGCCGCCTTGGCCCTGATCGATATCAGAGTGCTGGATCACTTGGTGATCGGTGACGGCATCACGGTTTCTTTTGCCGAGCGCGGTTGGTTATGACTGTGCTCTGGCACCGTATTAGTTGATCTTTGATCACGGATGCTGTATAAAATGCCGCCTTCTGTTTGCCCCGCAATCGAAGGCCAGCGGGGCAGATATTTGCTCGAGCAATGAAGTAAGATTTGGAGAGACTGACATGTCTAGAGTATGCCAAGTAACCGGCAAGCGCCCGGCAGTTGGTAACAACCGTTCGCACGCTAACAACGCTACCAAGCGTCGTTTCCTGCCGAACCTGCACACTCACCGTTTCTGGGTTGAGAGTGAAAAACGCTTCGTAAGCCTGCGCGTATCCGCAAAAGGCATGCGTATCATCGACAAGCGTGGCGTTGAAGTGGTTCTGGCTGAACTGCGCGCCAGCGGTGTTAAGGTATAAGGAATTAGATCATGGCTAAAGGTATTCGCGAGAAAATTCGCCTGAACTCCAGCGCCGGTACTGGTCACTTCTATACCACTACCAAAAACAAGCGCACCATGCCCGAAAAAATGGAGATCAAAAAGTTTGATCCCGTTGTTCGTCAGCATGTGATCTACAAGGAAGGCAAAATCAAGTAATTACTTGATGCTGCATTCCCAAAAACCCGGCTTCGTGCCGGGTTTTTTTATGCGCCGAATTCAGTACACTGCCGGTTCAAAGGGAGGCTTGCCATGTTCAAATTGAGCCGCAAAGGCTGGAATAACGTGATCATCGTAGCGGTGCTGATCGTGATCACCCTGTTGCATCGTATGGAGACTGCCCAGCAGGAGAACAGCGCCAAGCGGGCTCGCCCCTTGCTGCCTGATGCAGCAGTGGTGCTCACCTGGCAGGGGCCGAGCTGGCAGATTGAGCGGATCGGTCAGGGCTGGCGCAGCGTGCCGGATCTGGGGCTCGACACGTCGCAGCTGGATGCCCGTCTGGCGCGCTGGCAGGGCTGGTTGCTGCCTCCCGGCGAGGCGGTGAGCGGCACTCCGGTGGCTATCAAGGTGTGGATTGCCGGCCAGAACGATCCGGTCGAGATCGGCCTCTATCAGAACAGCGGCCAATATGGCGCCCAGCTGCCGTCCGGTCTCTGGCTCGCCCTCACTGCCGAGCAGTATCGCGATCTGCTGCGTCCTGCCCCCTGAGTTCCTTTTCCTTGCGAGGTGCCCATGCCTGAATTGCCAGAAGTTGAAGTCAGCCGTCAGGGGATCTCCCCCTGGCTCACCGGCATCAAGGTGACGCGCGTGGTGGTGCGGGATGGCCGCCTGCGCTGGCCGATCCCCGGTGAAATTCAGGAGCTGGTGGACCTCACCATCCATCGGGTGCGTCGCCGCGCCAAATACCTGCTGCTGGAGACCGATTTCGGCACCGCCATCCTCCATTTGGGGATGTCCGGCAGCCTGCGGGTGCTGGATATCGGCACCCCGGCCGAGAAGCACGACCACGTTGATATCGAGCTGGAGAATGGCAAGCTGTTGCGGCTCAACGATCCGCGCCGCTTCGGCGCCCTGCTCTGGACCCGTGAACCGGCCGAAGCCCACGCGCTGCTCGCCAAGCTGGGGCCTGAGCCGCTCACCGATGCCTTCAATGCCGATTACCTGCGCGATCGCGCCAAGGGGCGCAGCACCGCCATCAAGCAGTTCCTGATGGACAATCAGGTGGTGGTCGGGGTGGGCAACATCTACGCCAACGAGGCGCTCTATGCCGCCGGCATTCACCCCAAGCGGGCGGCAGGCAATATCAGCGGCGAGCGGTTGGGGACCCTGGTGGCCGAGATAAAACGGGTGCTGGCCGAAGCCATCAGGCAGGGAGGCACCACCCTCAAGGATTTCACCAGTGCCGACGGCAAGCCGGGCTATTTCGTGCAGCAGTTGCAGGTCTATGGCCGGGGCGGCCAGCCCTGTTTCCACTGCCATACCTTGCTGACCGAGG
>JAGOXX010000038.1 GCA_018059485.1 Aeromonadaceae bacterium
GCTCTCAGCCATTGGCGGTGCCCTGCTGCTGCTACTGGCCGATCTCCTCGCCCGCCAACTGGCGCCACCGAGTGAGGTTCCGGTCGGTCTCATCACAGCTCTGCTTGGTGCTCCCTTCTTCTTGTGGCTGTTGCAACAACAGCGAGGAGGAAGCCGATGAATGCCCTGACCATTACCGATCTGACGCTACAACTTGGACCCCGCTCTTTGTTTGATCGCTTTGCCCTGTCACTGCGAACCGGCGAGCTCACCGTTTTGCTCGGCCCCAATGGCTGTGGCAAGTCGACTCTGTTAAAAGCCATCACAGGCGAGATAGCCACTCAAGCCAAAATTTCTCTGTTTGGCACGCCACGAACCAGATGGCCCGCACAGCAGCTGGCTCAACGTCTGGTGGTGCTGCCCCAGAGCTCAACCTTGAGCTTCGATTTTCTTGCCCGCGAGGTGGTCGAGTTAGGTCGCCTGCCCTGGCGAACCGCCCCAGCCATCAACCGCCAGCGCGTCGAGCACTGCATGCGGGAGCTGGATGTCTGGGAGCTGCGGGATGCCCCCTACCTGCACCTGTCAGGGGGAGAGCGTCAACGTATCCACTTTGCCCGAGTGTTAGCCCAGCTTGATACCTCGCAACCTGGCGTCATGTTGCTGGACGAACCCACCTCGGCCCTCGACCCTGGCCACCAGCATCAAACCCTGCAATTGGCTCAAACTCAGGCCCGTGCAGGCCACGCCGTGCTGATAGTGCTTCATGATCTGAACCTGGCCTCCCGGTATGCCGACCGGGTACTACTGATGCAACAGGGTCAGCTGCTGGCCGATGGTTCCCCCCGTGACACCATGACGGCCCAACTGCTGCACCGCCTCTATGGCGTCGGCCCCGAACTCTGGCATCATCCGCTGGATGGCCGACCACTGGTGGTCTGAACGCTGTGAGTCTGGAGTACGAGTCAAAAACAACAACGCCCTCACGAAGAGGGCGTTGGTGATTGATGCAATCGGCAGGCTGGTTTACATCAGCTCAATCACATCGAAATTGACTTCGGTGGCCACATCAGCCTCGTAGTCCACACCATCCCAGCCAAAGCCGAACAGCTTGAGGAACTCATCCTTGTAACCTTGATAATCGGTCAGCTGCGAGAGGTTTTCGCTGGTGATCTGCGGCCACAGATCACGGCAGGCCTGCTGCACGTCATCACGCAGTTCCCAGTCATCCATGCGGATACGCCCCTTCTCATCAGTCGGCGTGGCCTGACCTGAGTAGAGACGAGTCCAGAACATGCGCTGGATCTGCTCCAGGCACCCTTCGTGCAGTCCCATCTTCTTCATGATCTGGAAGGACATGGAGATATAGAGCGGCATCACAGGGATGGCAGCAGAGGCCTGAGTCACCACAGACTTGAGCACCCCTACATAGGCGTTGCCACCCGTGGCGGCCAGCTTGGCACCGATGGCGGCACTGGCGCGATCCAGGTCTTCCTTGGCTCGACCCAGAGTCCCATGCCAGTAAATCGGCCAGGTCAGATCGGTACCGATGTAGCTGTAGGCCACACTCTTGGCACCATCAGCCAGCACACCGGCAGCTTCCAGCGCGTTGATCCACAGCTCCCAGTCTTCACCACCCATCACCTTGATGGTGCTGGCGATCTCTTCTTCAGAGGCCGGTTCAACCTGCGCTTCGATGATCACATCTTTATTGGTGTCGATGGCAGTGGTCTTGTAAACCTCACCGATTGGCTTGAGCGCAGAGCGGATCACTTCACCGGTATCCGGCAGCTTGCGCACCGGCGAGGCCAAAGAGTAAACCACCAGATCAATCTGTCCCAGATCGGCCTTGATAAGCTCGATCACCTTGTCGCGGCACTCGTTAGAGAAGGCATCGCCGTTGATGCTCTTAGCATACAGGCCGGCTTCCTTGGCAGCCTTATCAAAGGCAGCAGCGTTGTACCAACCGGCACTTCCGGTCTTCTTGTCAGTACCCGGCTTTTCAAAGAAGACACCAATGGTCGCCGCATCCGAGCCAAACGCAGCCGTAATACGGGAGGAGAGGCCATAGCCGGTAGAGGCACCGATCACCAGCACGCGCTTCGGGCCATTTTCCAACTTGCCTTTGCTTTTGATATAGGCGATCTGTTGACGCACATTGGCTTCGCAGCCGGCCGGATGGGTTGTGGTGCAGATAAAGCCACGTACCTTGGGGGTAATGATCATGGTCGGTTCTCTAGTAGTCGGTTTTGGAAAATCGTGACAAATGATACACGATTGAAACGACTTTGGGATGTCGGATCAGTTTGTCCCCAAAGCGCATAGTGGCAAGAGAGCAAGAGGTCGAGGCCTCTTCCTTGGCACGAGACCGACACTCTCTTTCTTTTATCCTGACACAGCACCAGGCTAAAATGCCTCTCCCCATCTGGTTTGAGTTGCGCCATGTCGACACAGTTCACTCTCCGCCCCTATCAGCGCGAAGCCGTTGATGCCGTGATCCGTCATTTTCGGCGACGCGGTGAGCCAGCTGTTCTCGTGCTTCCCACCGGCGCCGGCAAGAGCCTGGTGATTGGGGAACTGGCGCGCAAGGCCAAAGGCCGGGTGCTGGTGCTGGCTCACGTCAAGGAGCTAGTGGCGCAAAATCACGCCAAATATCAGGCTCTCGGCCTGCCGGAAGGGTTACAAGCCGATCTGTTTTCAGCCGGGCTTGGTGAGAAAAACAGCCAACGCCGGGTGGTCTTCGGCTCCATCCAATCCGTCGCGCGCAATCTGGACCAATTCCTCGATCCCGTCTCTCTGGTCATCATCGATGAGTGCCACCGGGTCGGCGAAACAGAGGATAGTCAGTACCATCAATTGATCGCTCACCTGCGGCAGCAGAGCCCGGCACTGAAGATCCTGGGGCTGACCGCCACCCCCTACCGTCTGGGCTTGGGTTACATCTATAACTACCACTATCGGGGCATGGTCCGCAGCCTGGAGCCGCGCTTCTTCCGCGATTGCATCTTTGAACTGCCGTTGCGCCAGATGATCCGCGAAGGCTTCTTGACGCCACCACGCCTCATTGATGCCCCGGCCGTACACTACGATTTCAGCCGCCTGCTGCCACGCGAAAATGGGCTATTCAGCGAGTTGGATATCGAGCGCGAACTAAAACGCCAGACCCGAGTCACGCCACAAATTGTCCGTCAAATCCTCGATTACGCAGAGGATCGTCAAGGGGTCATGATCTTTGCCGCGACCGTCGAACACGCCACCGAGGTCACTGGCCTGCTGCCCGCCGGCTGCGCCGCCCTCATCACCGGCGAGACCCCTCAGAGCGAACGGGACCGGCTGATTGCAGCCTTCAAGGCGCGCGAGCTGAAGTTTCTGGTCAACGTCGCCGTTCTGACTACCGGCTTCGATGCACCCCACGTCGACCTGATTGCCGTATTACGCCCCACCGAATCCGTCTCCTTGTATCAGCAGATCATAGGTCGCGGTCTGCGTCTGGCCGAGGGGAAGCCGGAGTGCCTGATCCTCGATTATGCCGGCAATGTTTATGATCTCTACGCCCCCGAGATCGCAGATCCGAAACCAGCCGCAGACACGGTCCCGGTACAGGTACTCTGCCCCGCCTGCGGGTTTGCCAACCAGTTTTGGGGTCGTTTGGGAACCGGCGGCGAGGTGATTGAGCATTTTGGTCGCCAATGTCACGGTTTTTTCGAAGATGACGATGGACATCGAGAATTTTGCGATTATCGTTTCCGGGCTAAATTTTGTGACCAGTGCGGAGCCGCCAACGATATCGCGGCTCGTCGCTGTCACAGCTGTGATGCCTTGCTGTTAGACGCCGATGATCGCCTCAAGGCAGCCTTGGCTCTTAAGGATGCCAAAGTCATCCGCTGCGCCGGGATGACACTGCAGGCCATCCGTCGACAAGGACGCGAGCAATTGCTGGTCACCTACCACGATGAGGATGGCGCCGAGCTCAGTGAGCGCTTCTCGTTTGACTCGCTCGGCAGTCTGCAACGCCTGCAGCAACAGTTTATCGCTCGCCACTGGCGAGCACCGGGGATGCATCCCCACCTACAGACTCAACAGAGCGTGCTCGAGGCCGAGCCGCAGTTGCGCCATCCAGACTTCGTCATTGCCCGCAAGCAGGGGCACGTCTGGCGCATCACCGAGAAAATTTTTGATTACCAGGGCCGCTTTCGAACTGCCGATGCCCTGTGACCGAGGTTGAATGATGAAATTCCTGACAACACTGCTGCGCTCCACCCTGATCTTGGCAACTCTAGGCGCAACAGCCGCCACCCAGGCCGCCATTTCGGCCCCAGAAGGGGCGCGCGTCGCCGTGGCCTACAAGATCCCTGGGCAAAACACCATTCAGGGTGTACATACCGATGCATTCATGATCCCGGCATCAACCCAGAAGGTATTAACGGCCACCGCCGCCGCCCTCTATCTGGGGCTGGACTGGCAATTCAAGACCCGGCTGCTGGCCGAATCCGGAGCCATGGAGAGGGCCAAAGCCAATGGCGGCGTACTCAATGGCAATCTGGTTCTCGAATTTAATGGCGCCCCGGATCTGACCCGTCAGTCCCTCATCAACCTGTTGGCCTATGTGCGCCAGCAGGGAGTCACGCAAATTAATGGCGATCTGCTGCTCGATGTCAGTAACTATGCCGGTTACGATCGTGGAAATGGCTGGTCGTGGAACGATCTGCCGGTCTGCTTCACGGCGCCAGCCTCCGCCGTCATCATCGATCGCAACTGTGTCTTTGCCGAGCTCAAGGCCAATCAGGTCGGCCAGATCGCCGAACCCATGATCAAAAAAGGGCAACCCATCACCATCACCAGCGAAGCCCAGGTCGTCACCCTTCAAGACTACTACTCCGGCTGCGAGCTTGAGGTCAATCTGGACTCTGGCAACAACTACCATCTGACCGGCTGTATTCCGGCGCAGAAGGACAAACCCTGGCCCCTCTCATTCGCCGTTCAGGATCCGACGGTCTGGGGGATCAGCATCACCAGTTGGGCCGCCCAGAAAGCCGGATTGACCATCAGTGGCAAGGTACAGTCGGTGCGTCACACTCCAGCCAATCTGGTCGAGCTGGCGCATGTGCCCTCGGCACCGCTGGCCAAGCTGCTGGATCGTATGCTCAAACGCTCCGATAACCTGATTGCTGACAGTCTGGCTCGGGCCCTGGGCCACCTCTATTTCAAGCGTCCGGCCAGCTATGCCAGCGGCGCCGATGCCATCCGCGAAATCCTGCGTACCCGAGCCGGTATCGATCTGGGCTCTGCCCTGCTGGCCGATGGCTCTGGCCTGTCGGCCCACAATCTGATCAAAGCCAGTCAGATGCTGGCGGTTCTGGATTTCATCGCACAGAACGATGAACAGCTCAAATTGATTGAGAAGCTGCCCGTGGCCGGCATGAGCGGCACGCTGGGCTCACGCGGCAGCGTTCAGATGCCACCGCTGGTCAAGAATGTCACCGCCAAGACGGGAACTCTGCAGAATGTCTCCAACTTGGCGGGTTTCATGACCACAGCCTCCGGTCAGCGCAAAGCCTTTGTCGTGATGGTCAATGGGCTGACCTTTCCACCCAAGGTGCGTCAGGCGCTAAAAGCCCACCGGATCGCCTCCCCGCACTACAAGTTCGAGCGCGCCGTGCTTGAGCAGATCTACCGCGAACAACCGCTCCAGATCACCGACTAACACTTTCCAGGGATCCCGACTCGCCAGAGTCGGGACATTCCAACGCACAAACACGCGTGACCCCACGGGAAACGCCTGGCTGGCAGGCGCGAGCAATCAAGACGTTAGCACCGCAAGTTGCGGCTCAAGTAACCTCGGATCCATGGTTCTACGCCCGGAGAGGGTAAGAATTACACTATTCGCAGCAATAGACGATCTCGCCATGGCTTTGCGCCGCATCAGTACAGGTCACGCACCAAAACAGCACCAGCAGTCATTGCAACCAAGCATCAGACATATATCAGCATTATATTTGTCATAATGACAATTTCATCGCCACTCACTCTAAAAAAATATCCACATTGACCGTTGTCACACAGCCGTTGAAGGAGAAGAATAGGCCCCTCGGAGACAATCGAAGTCTGTCTCCACCGGAATTGCAGAGGCTCAGATGTATTCGATTGATAAAGCGCACAAACTGGACAATGTCTGTTATGACATTCGCGGCCCAGTGCATAAAGAAGCTCGCCGTCTGGAAGACGAAGGGCACCGCATCCTGAAACTGAATATTGGTAACCCGGCCCCCTTCGGCTTTGATGCACCGGAAGAGGTGATCAAAGACGTCATCGTCAACATGAGCCAAGGCCAGGGCTATTGTGATTCCAAGGGGTTGTTTGCCGCCCGCAAGGCGATCGCCCAACATTATCAGCAAAAAGGTCTGCGCAAGGCCGATGTCGACGACATCTATATTGGCAACGGTGCGTCTGAGCTGATCGTCATGGCCATGCAGGCCCTGCTCAACAATGGCGATGAAATGCTGGTGCCCGCCCCTGACTATCCGCTGTGGACAGCCGCCGTAACCCTTTCGGGTGGCCATCCGGTGCACTACATCTGCGATGAACAGGCCGACTGGTACCCGGATATTGATGATATCAAGAAGAAGATCACGCCGAAGACCCGCGGGATCATTCTCATCAACCCGAACAATCCAACCGGCGCCGTCTATAGCACAGAATTCCTGCTCGAGGTGATCGAGGTTGCCCGTCAAAACAATCTGATCATCTTTGCCGACGAGATCTACGACAAGATCATCTATGACGACATCGCCCATCACAGCATCTGCACCCTGTGTGACGATGTGCTGGTCGTAACCTTCAATGGCCTCTCCAAAGCCTACCGCGCCTGTGGTTTCCGCCAGGGCTGGATGATGGTCAGTGGCCCGAAGCAGCATGCCCGTGGCTATATTGATGGCCTGGAGATGCTCGCCTCGATGCGTCTGTGTGCCAACGTCCCCATGCAGTTTGCCATCCAGACCGCTCTGGGTGGCTATCAGAGCATCAACGAGTTGATCCTGCCGGGTGGGCGCTTGCGTAAACAACGCGACCTGGCATGGGAGCTGGTCAATCAGATCCCGGGGGTCTCTTGCGTCAAACCCAAGGGAGCTCTGTATATGTTCCCGCGGCTCGATCCCAAGGTCTACCCCATCAAGGATGACCAAAAGATGGTGTTCGATCTGCTCCAGCAAGAGAAGCTGCTGGTCGTTCAGGGTACCGGCTTTAACTGGCCAGCCCCCGACCACTTCCGTCTGGTATTTCTGCCCCAAGAGGAGATCTTGCAGGATGCTATCGGGCGACTGGCCCGATTCCTCAAGAATTACCATCAGTAACGGCAAACAGCCTCGGGGGAAGCAAACTGCTTCCCCCGGTTTTTTTTGGCCGACACAGATGTTACTGTGGCGCACTGTTTACCGACACCTGAGGATCTCATGTCTCCTATGCGCCTTTTACTCCTCTCATTGTCAGCCCTTTTATTAACCGCCTGCGGCGAACCGAGCGAAGCCGATCTCAAGCTCGCCTTGGAAAAAGAACTTGCGCAAGCCAACCAGATGACCACGCTCGTCTTGGGTGATAAGGGCAAGATCGAAGTGGTTGCTGTCCACAAGCTCGGCTGCGATCAAGCCAATGGTGCCTATGCCTGCACCATCGAAGTAGAAACCAAGCTCCCCGTTGTTGGCAGCCAACGTCAAACCCAACAGGTCAAAGTCGCCGAAGGTAAAGAGGGGTGGGTGTTGGTGAAATAAACCGCCCCCATTCAGGAGTCACCATGCAGATCTCTAGCCATTTTTTTGCCCAACTCTCGCGCATGAAGCTGATCTACCGCTGGCCGCTGATGCGCAACATCCAGCCCGAAAACATCAGTGAACACAGCCTGCAGGTCGCCATGGTGGCCCACGCCATGGCTCTGATTGAAAATCGCAAGTTTAGCGGCCAACTCGATCCGAACCAGGTTGCCGTGATGGCGCTCTACCACGATGCCACCGAAGTGCTGACCGGTGACTTGCCCACACCGGTTAAGTATCACAATCCGGCCATCGCCAGTGAGTACAAGAAGATCGAAAAGTTGGCCGAGCAACGGCTACTGGCCATGTTGCCCGCTGAGTTTATTGAGGATTTTCGACCCCTCCTCGACTCCAGCCTGCAGGAACCAGCCGCGGCGCGCTTGGTCAAGGCGGCAGATACCCTGTGCGCCTACAGCAAGTGTCTGGAAGAGCTGGCAGCCGGCAATCACGAGTTTGAACTCGCAAAACGCCGCCTGGAGAAAATGCTCGACGAACGGATGACGCCGACGGTTCGCTACTTCCTCGATGTCTTCATGCCCAGCTTTTCTCTGACTCTCGATGAAATGAGCCACGAGTAGATCGAACCATCCGGGGGCTTCCCAGGCCCCCATTGCAACCCTTTAGGGCAATTTTCATAAAATTGTCACACCAATGCCGCATCATGGTGCCAGAAGGCCGACTCATTCGGTCCCCAACTGGCAAGGATGCTATGCGACACATCAAATTTTACTGGCCGCTGCTCATTGGCGCCCCGCTGCTGCTGGCGTTTCTCGTTATCGCCACGCTTCTGACCTCAGCCCGCTACGAACAAAATCAACAAGTGTGGCTGGATCAGCTCAACCAGACCCCTGGCTTGGGAGCAACCTGGTTTACCTACGAGGGGGGGCTGTTCACCCAACGCAGCGAACTACACCTCAATCTGGTGGATCCGGCGCTATTCCTGAACAGCCTGGGACTCTCAACCCAGGCCGAACTAGGCAGTCAGTTGGCGCAAATCGGGCCACTCGAGATCTACCTGCAGGTCGATACCCTGCTGCTGCCTGGCTACGCCAGTAGCCAAGCTCATCTCATCGAGAATCGGGGCTCCTTGGCCACCAAGCAAGAGTCCGGTGAGTTGCAAGTGGGTGATCTGGAGCTTCAGTGGCAGCTCGCTAGCTGGCGCAGCG
Organism: Aeromonadaceae bacterium; assembly: GCA_018059485.1. Classification (GTDB taxonomy): domain Bacteria; phylum Pseudomonadota; class Gammaproteobacteria; order Enterobacterales; family Aeromonadaceae; genus Pseudaeromonas. The sequence goes on from JAGOXX010000038.1 coordinate 8,945, forward strand.
AACTAAACCTGCACCTTACCTCCGGCCGCTGGGCTCTGCAGTCGACACAAGGACGGATTGTACTGGACCCGGCGACCATGACGCTCAAGGGCAATCCCGACAGCAACCTGGCCATCCAGTGGCAACTCGGAGGCATCACCCTGAGCAACGAAGAACGGTCCCTGGGGCTACGCGGCCTGACCGGCCAGGTCGACCTGCAACCAACCCATGATTACTGGTTGATGCCCAAGCTACAGTTGCAGCTGGACTCTGCCAGTTACCAGGCAGACTCCGCCTCACCCGTCGAGCTATCGGGAGCCATGATCAGCGGCGCCGTCATCGAGAACAAAAATGGCTTGCTCACCCAAGTGGATATGCAGTGGCAGGGCCGCTTGGCATATCTGGGTTTTAACCTCCCCGCCCAGCGCCATGAACTCGAAGATCTGAGCCTGGGAGTAAAACTTGGCGGCATTGATCAACAAGGCTACAAGGCACTGGTCTGGAGCGCGGCAACCGACTTTAACGATACGCAGGGGTGGCAGGATGCTCTCAACCGTATCACCCGCTCCGGCTTTCATCTGCAGATGACTCCCAGTCAGCTACAGCTACATCAAGGCGTTCTGCGCGCCGAGGGAGAGATCACCTCTCGCCCCTTTGATATGGCTCAGCTTAACGGCCTGGCCTCCCTACGTTCGCTGTTGCAAGGTAATGTGGCCATCCACGCCGACCCTCAGGTCGCAGAGCAGCTATCGCCGAGCAGTGAAGAGCTGACCGGCCTGCAACAAGCCGGTTATATCGAGCTGGCCAAGAATGGCAAACTGCATAGCCAGTTACGCATGGTCAATGGCAAGCTCTCCGCCAATGGCTACAAGCTTCCCTGGTAAAGCCACTATTGATCAGCTAAGACAGGGCATCCGGTTCATCGGTTGACCCGAGCGCCCTGAACATGGCCAGGGTTAGCCGCCGAGCCTGGGCGTGATCGACAATGGGTGGCGGATACGAGCCTGCACGGCCATGGCGTGCAAGCCAGTCGTGCGGGGTATGGATTGCCTTGTCCGGCAGATCCGTCAACTCAGGCAGATAGCGTCGGATAAATTGCCCCTGGGGATCAAATTTCTCTCCTTGGGTCGTCGGATTGAAGATGCGAAACCAAGGAGAGGCATCGGCACCAGTCCCCGCTGACCACTGCCACCCCCCATTGTTGGCCGCCAGCTCACCATCCAACAGTTGTTGCATGAAGTAACGCTCGCCCCACCACCAGGGTTGTTGCAGATCCTTGGTCAGAAAAGAGGCCACCAGCATACGTAGCCGGTTATGCATCCAACCGGTCTGAGCTAGGCAACGCATCGCCGCATCGATAATAGGGTAGCCGGTTCGCCCCTCACACCACGCCTGAAACAGCGTAGCATCCGGTCGCCAGGCGAGTGATGCCATCTCAGATTTGAATGGCTTGCCCATCGCCAAGGCCGGGAAACGCACCAGCAAGTGCAGATAAAACTCGCGCCAGACCAACTCATTGAGCCAACTAAATCCGGGCTGCCCCCGCTCCAGCGGTAGCATGCCTAAAGCTGCCTGCAGCGCCGCCAGACACTGACGCACCGACAGCACACCAAGCGCCAGATAGGGGGAAAGCTGGCTGGTGCCCTCTTGTGCCGGCAGATCGCGCAGCTCGGCGTAATCCATCACCTTGTGTTGGGCGAACAACCACAACCGCTCACGGACCTCCCGCTCGGCGACAGGCCACCCCTGGCTCGAGCGTTTAGCATAAGTCAGCTGGATGGGCTGCCAGTTAAGCTCCGGCCCTTGCGGCTGCACCTTACTGGCCAGCGAAAAACCCTCCGAGGCCAGTTGCCGCAGCCAGGCTCGGCAAAAGGGAGTAAACACCCGGTACATATCCCCACTGGTGGTATTGATGGTTCCCGGAGCAAACAGGCAGCGCTCATCGAACCAACGACACGAGATGCCTCTGGCCATCAGTGCCTGTTCAACGGCCTCATCACGCCGCAGCTCATCCAGCGGCAACTCACGATTGGCAAACAAGGTTGCCGCCGAAGAGGCTATCGGCAGCGAAGAACAGAGCCACTCCACCAAAGCAGCAGGTGCTGCAGTGAAATCGTCGCAGCTGAGCAGGGTAAGAGGAATGCCCTGCTCGGCCAGCTCCTGCCCCAGAGCATTCAGGCGACGCTCCAACAGATCGGCTTGCCGCGGGGCCATATCATGCTGTACCCACTGCTGAGGCGTCGCCAGATAGCAGGTCTGCAACGGAACACCCCGTTGCTGCGCCAACCGTTGGGCCGCTGCCAGCCCTGGATTATCATGCAGCCGCAAATCGCGCCGAAACCAAAAAAACACACTCATAGCAACACCTACGCGACTACCGATTAAAGGCGCAACACCAACGTTTCAAGGGAAGCAACTATATAACCACACAGAAGGGATAACTCGCGACTCTTCTGTTCGGCGTACGATTGTAGCGACGCAGTCATACCCCGAGTACCCTTTCAGGACAAGCAGACGTTGATCCCCACCAGGCTCCCGTTCTCACGTGCGACTCCATACAGCCTCCATTGCCAGACATCGGCCACCAATCACGAACGCCTGGACTCATTGAACAAGCATGGTTCACCAAGAGCGAGCAAGTGTTCTGCTTTATGGCATAAAAAGAGACCAGCTCAGCCTGATACCAGTCAGTTAGCGAAGGAGAGATAGCCTGTTGAGCCAACCGTTGGCGGCAGGGATGCCGCCATCGAGCCCCCAGGGAAGGGTTTACGGCGTGTTGGCGAGAGAGGTTGTCTCTCCTGAACCTCGTAACTGACAAGTATTACCCGCTCAGCCTCTTTTATACGATCGAGCGCCAGCGGACACCACATTAAAAAAGTTGGCATCTTGTTTGTATAGCAATAGTAGGAAAGCTTCGAACAAATCTGTTTTTGCATCCAAGACGGCGTTTGTCATGATGCAGTCATAGATGGATGGCATTTTTGTTGTCGAGAACGGGTCAAGGAGAGAGCACATATGGATACCAATACCCTGGAAAACAACTGGACACTGGCTGGCACCTGGATTGTTGGCCTGACGATCGGCGGATCGGTAGAGATTGCTCTGCAACTACTGAGTCAATCCGCGATCAACTGGTTTTAAGTTTGGATTTCACCCTGTTGTAACTGCTGTACCTTCATGTTTTGCTCAACCGATTTACGTCCTGTAAATCGGTTTTTTTTATTTCATAAGCAGGCTGGATGGACGCTTGGATGCTTGGCCCAGAAAACAATCGCGGCCGATCACGGTTAGCCGTGGCTTGTTGAACCCAAATGGGTTGCCAGCTGTTTGGATGTTACCAGGCACCAGTCATCGATCGCCGCTTGCAGATCGGCCTGAGTCAACGCCTGATCGCTGGTCACCTTGGTGGACGCTTTGCGCATATTCATCGCACGAACCAGCAGTTGGTTACTCGTTGAATCCACAAGCTGGGTCATGCTGGAAACATCCACGAAGTACGACTC
>JAGOXX010000144.1:0-1705 GCA_018059485.1 Aeromonadaceae bacterium
CTCGGATTGACGGGTTTGCCCTGCCAGCGGATCTCGAAATAGAGACCTGACTGTGGCTGACCGCCACTATTGCCAACCTGGGCTATGGTTTCGCCCCGGCGCACGCTGTCACCACTGCTTTTAAGCAGGGCGGCGTTGTTGCCATACAGGCTCAGATAACCACTGCCATGGTCGATGACCAATACGTTGCCGAAGCCTTCTAACCAATCGGCGAATACCACATCGCCATCGGATATGGCGGTGACGGCTGCCCCCTGACTTCCGCCAATCAGGATCCCCTTCCAGGTCACCTCGCCACTGCGGTGCTCACCAAAGTGACGGATCACTGAGCCTCGTAGTGGCCACGGCAGTTGCCCGCGCTGCTTGCCCAGTCCCTTATGGTCGCCCTGGGCCGCCTGAGCGGTTGCTTGGGCCTCGGCGGCTGCTTCCGAGCGTCCCTGTTCCCGGGCCTTGGCGCGGGCGCGGGCGATCGCCTCTGCCTTCTTGCGTTTACGCTCTGCCTCCAGACGCTTTTTCGCCTCGGCAATCTTGCGCTGCATCTGTTGTTCGGCGGCTTGCAATTTGGCGAGTTGCTTCTGGTCATCCTGCAACGAGCGTTTGAGCTCATCGGCGGTGCTTTCCCGCTGCTTCTGCTTCTGTTGCAGAGCACTCTGATCCTGCTTCTGCTCGTTGACCAAGGAGCTGAGCTGCTCCGTGGTCTGACTGGTTTGCTTGCGGTTGTGGGCCAGACGCTGCTGCGTCTCTTTGAGCTGGCTAATGGCATCCAGTCGCGCCTGATTGAAATAACCGTAATAGGTCAGCGCGCGGCCGATGGCGACTGGATCTTGTTGATTGAGTAGTAGCTTGAGGTAATCGTTGTTGCCCATGCGATAGGCATGGTCCAACTGATCGGCGAGCAGTTGCTCCTGGCGTCGGAGCTGAGTCGTTAATTCACGCCCCTGGGCTTCGAGGGATTGCAGCTGTTTGCGGGTGGCGTTCAGTTTGGCTTGCGAACCGCGGAGCCGAGTGGCCAGTGAACTGACGGCCTCTTCATCTTTTTGCAGTTGCTGGTGAAGTTCTTTGAGACTCTTCTTTTGGGTGCTGATCTCCTGCTGTTTCTGCTGGATCTGCTCGCGTACCTTGCTCAGCTCTTGGTTGTTGGCACTGAGGATCGACGGGCAGAAAAACAACGCGCCGGCCAGAAGGCCGACGCGAGTCAGTAACTTAAGAAAATCGTCCATTCCCCGCATGGGGCGGATTATTTCAGAATCATCAGTGGCTTGCCAGTCATTTCCGGCGGCACTTCCATGCCCATCAGGGTCAGCATGGTCGGTGCCAGATCGGAGAGCTTGCCACCTTCTATCGGCTGGGCTTCACGGCCTACATAGATGAGGGGAACCGGCAGGCTGGTGTGTGCTGTGTGCACCTGGCCAGTCTCTTCGTTCATCATCTGTTCGGCGTTACCGTGGTCGGCAGTGATCAGGCATTCACCACCCACTTCCTTGAGCGCTTCCACGATGCGACCCACAGCGGTATCGACGGCTTCACAGGCTTTGACGGCCGCATCGAAAATACCAGTATGGCCAACCATGTCGCCATTCGGGTAGTTACAGATGATGACGTCGTACTTGCCGCTCTTGATGGCCGCAACCAGCTTGTCGGTCAGCTCTTCGGAGCTCATCTCTGGCTGCAGGTCATAGGTAGCCACTTTCGGGCTGGCGACGAT
>JAGOXX010000144.1:1805-3803 GCA_018059485.1 Aeromonadaceae bacterium
TGGCTGTGGACGCCACCTTCAGACAACAGGCCCATGATGTGTACGGCCTTGCCTTGGCTGCTCGCAGCATCGACGGCCTTGCACAGTGCGGCATTCTTGAAGAAGTCACCGTCACGGATCTCTTTGGTGACGCGAGTCAGCTCTTGGTAGACCACGCGACCGGCACCGATGTTGACGTGACCAACTTCGGAGTTCCCCATCTGACCGTCAGGCAAGCCTACATCCATGCCGGAAGCGGCGATCAGAGTATTGGCATAGTTGGCACACAAGGCGTCGAGATTCGGAGTCTTGGCCGCAGCGACGGCGTTGAATTCTTTCTTGGTGCTGTAGCCCCAACCATCCATGATGATCAGTGCCAGTGGCTTCTTGGCGGTAGACATTGAGGGAGTCCTCTTATGATATGACGGAGATGAAATCAATTCTGGGATGCCATATTACAACATCTGCCGAAATAGTCATCTGATCACACATTGTCGGTCGTTGACTTGACTTGGCAGGGTGGGAGCTGACTCCCAGCTTTGCTTTGCGCAAGGCTGCTATTCTGACGCCCCCCATGTATACTGCCGGGGTTTTATTGTTAGCGACCGGATTAGACTCAAGATGCAAGAATATATCGATTTCCTTGGCCGCAACCCCATGCTCTCCGCAGCTTGGTTCGGCTTGTTTGTTGCGATCATCTACACCTCGATTCGCTCTTTGCTGTCTCCTGTCAAGGTGATTGGCAATCGTGAAACCACGCTGCTGATCAACCGTGAAAGTGGTGTTGTGGTCGATGTGCGGACTCCTGACGAGTTCTCCAAGGGCCATATTGTTGACGCAGTTAACATTCCAGCGTCACAAATCACGGCAAATAATATCTCCCAGATTGAAAAGCACAAAGACGCCCCCACTATTGTGGTGTGTGAAAGCGGCATGCGGGCTCCCGCTGCAGCTAGCGCCCTGAGTAAAGCTGGTTTTACCCGCGTGTTCGTTCTGCGTGGTGGCCTGGCCAGTTGGCGTGGCGAAAATCTGCCGGTAACCAAAAAACATTAATGATTAGAAAGCTCTGAGCCCAGGGCCTATTTTTCACAAGGATCAACACAAATGGCTGAAGCAACCAATAACGAAGTCAAACAACCGGAATTCCACATCCAGCGTGTTTACATCAAGGATGTCTCCTTCGAAGCGCCGAATACCCCTGCTATCTTCCAAAAGGAGTGGCAGCCTGAGGTTAAGCTGGATATGGATACCAAGACGGTTGCTCTGGCCGAAGGTATTTATGAGGTTTGTCTGACTCTGACTGTTACCTGCTCGCTGGGTGATGAAGTCGCCTTCCTGTGCGAAGTGAAGCAGGCCGGTATCTTTACCGCTGCCAATCTGGATGCTCCTCAACTGGCTCACTGCCTGGGCTCTTACTGCCCGAACATCCTGTTCCCGTATGCCCGTGAAACTGTGGCTGGTCTGGTCAGCAAGGGCTCCTTCCCGCAACTGAACCTGGCTCCGGTCAACTTCGATGCCTTGTTTGCCGCTCACATGGCCAAGCTGGAAGCGGAACAAGAAACAGTGAGTCACTAAGCATATGGCACAGGATGTCGTTGTATCTGTCCTGGGGGCGGGGTCTTATGGCACCGCCCTTGCTATTTCTCTGGCGCGAAAAGGGATGCGGATCCTGATGTGGGGCCATGAGGCTGAGCACGTCGAGGCGCTGCAGAAGACGCGCTGCAATGATCTGTTTCTGCCCGATGTTCCCTTCCCGGATTCACTGGAGGTGACCTCGGATCTGGCTTATGCCGTGCAGGCGAGCAAGACTTTGCTGGTGGTGGTGCCGAGCCATGTGTTTGGTGATGTGCTGCGCCAGGCTAAGCCCTATATGGCGGCGGATACCCGGGTTGCGTGGGCGACCAAGGGACTGGAGCCGGATAGTGGGCGTCTGCTGGGTGATGTGGCTCGGGAAGCTCTGGGGGATGGAGTGCCGCTGGCGGTCATCTCGGGGCCGACCTTTGCTCGTGAGCTGGCTGC
>JAGOXX010000145.1 GCA_018059485.1 Aeromonadaceae bacterium
CGAGCCATGCTACTCGAAGGGATACTGGTTGATATTACCGAGAGTAAGCAATACCAGGCCCGTCTGGAATATCTCGCGAATCATGATGAGGCTACCGGGCTGCATAATCGCCGCTATCTAATTCAGGCGCTGGAGTCGCTGTTCAGTCGCCGGACCTCGACGCCTGGGACGGATTATCTCTGCTTCATCGATATTGACCATTTCAAGGTGATCAATGAGGGTGGTGGGCATCTGGCTGGTGACGAATTCTTACGGCAAATTGCGACTCATATTTCCAATCTGAAAAAGGATAACTTCCTGCTGACTCGTCTGAGTGGTGATGAGTTTGCGGTGATCATGGAAAATAGCTACATCGACGAGGTGATCCAGTTTGTCGAGCGTTGGCGTAAGGCGATTCAGGAGCTGAAATTCGTCTGGAATGGCAAGATCTATTCGGTCACCGCCAGTCTGGGGGTGGTTCCCATCCAATCGGGTTGTAATGATGCCTCGGCCCTGATGGCTCTGGCCGATGCGGCCTGCTCGACGGCTAAACGTCAGGGGCGGAACCGGATCCATGTTTATTCCGATCTCAGTCCTGAGATGAAACTGTATCAAGAAGAGGTAGCCTGGGTTGCTCGGATCCACCAGGCGTTGGCGGAGCGCCGTTTCGAACTGGCACGCCAGCTGATCGTGCCTAGCAAGGAGAAGGGGCAGGGTCTCAAATATGAGATACTGCTGCGTCTTCGCGCCGAGAATGGAGAGTTGATCCGCCCGGCTCAATTTATCGGGGCTGCGGAGCGGTTTGGTTTGATGCCGCAGATTGACCTCTGGGTGCTGGAAAATCTGCTGAAGTGGTATGCTGACAATCCCGATGAGTTAGCTCGGCTCTCCATGGTCTCGGTGAATCTGTCGGGTGAGTCTGTTGGAACCCCGAAGATGCATCGCAAGATCCGTCGATTGCTGGAGGCTGCAGATTTTCCGTATCAACGTCTGTGCTTTGAGATCACCGAATCTCAGGCTATCGCCAATATTGATGCAACCAAGGCCTTTATTGAAACCTTCAAGGGGTTGGGTTGTGCCTTTGCGTTGGATGATTTTGGTAGTGGTTTCTCCTCTTATGGTCATCTAAAGGAGTTACCCATTGATCTACTGAAGATTGATGGTCAGTTTGTCCGTCACCTAGATACCAGTGAAACCGATCGAGCCATAGTCAACTCGATGGCTGAGTTAGCGCGCGCCGTTGGAGTGAAGACGGTAGCAGAGTTTGTAGAAAACAAGGCTATCAGTGAAAAACTGGTGGCCATGGGTGTCGATTATCTGCAGGGCTATGCGATTCATGAACCGAGCCTGCTATCGGAACCCATTGAAGAATAAACCGTAAAAGGGAGAACGCTGGTCAGTCGCTCCGGTTTTGACTACCATGCTTTTTTCTCCCTATTCTATTTGCCGCCCCACCTCGGGGTGTGGGAAACGAGGAAGACATGCAACAGTTAGATGAAGTGATTGCCAAGGCACAGGCTGAGATAGAAGGTGTCAAGGATGCAGCCGCGCTCGATGAGCTGCGTGTGCAATATCTGGGTAAGAAAGGTTTCTTTACCGAACAGATGAAGACACTGGGTAGCCTCTCGGCTGAAGAGCGTCCGGCTGCGGGTGCTTTGATCAATCAGGCCAAGGAACAGGTACAAAGCGCACTCAACGCCAAGCGTGAAGCGTTTCAGAGTGCCGAGCTGAATCAGAAGCTGGCCGCTGAGACCATTGACGTGACTCTGCCTGGGCGCCGCCTGGAGAATGGTGGTTTGCATCCGGTGACTCGCACCATAGAGCGCATTGAGCGGTTGTTTGGCGAGCTGGGTTTTGCCGTTGCCACCGGGCCGGAAATCGAAGATGACTTCCACAACTTCGATGCCTTGAATATTCCTGCGCACCATCCGGCGCGTAGCGATCACGACACCTTCTTCTTCAACCCGAGTTTGATGCTGCGGACTCATACCTCCGGGGTGCAGATCCGGACCATGGAGCAGCAACAGCCGCCGATCCGCATCATAGCGCCGGGTCGTGTCTATCGTAATGACTACGACATGACCCACACCCCAATGTTCCATCAGGTGGAAGGTCTGCTCATCGATGAGAAGGTCAGCTTCACGGAGCTCAAAGGCATATTGCATGACTTCTTGCGCAACTATTTCGAAGAGGATCTGACGATTCGCTTCCGTCCATCCTATTTCCCATTCACCGAGCCTAGCGCGGAAGTGGATGTCATGGGCAAAAATGGCCGTTGGCTTGAGGTTCTGGGGTGCGGCATGGTGCACCCAAGCGTGTTGCGTTCTGTTGGCATTGATCCGGAGAAGTACTCTGGCTTTGCGTTCGGCATGGGCGTCGAGCGACTGACCATGCTGCGCTATGGCGTCAACGATCTGCGTTCTTTCTTCGAGAACGACCTGCGCTTCCTCAAGCAGTTCAAGTAAGAATAGGGGCTACATAATGAAATTCAGTAAATCCTGGGTAGATGAGTGGATCCAGGCCTCTCTTGCCAGCCATGAATTGGCTGAGCAGATCACCATGGCTGGTTTGGAAGTTGACGGTGTTGATGCCGTAGCCGGTGAGTTTTCTAATGTCGTTGTCGGCGAAGTTGTTGAGTGTGCGCAACATCCGGATGCCGATAAGCTTCGCGTCACCAAGGTGAATGTGGGTGATGCCGAACTGCTGGATATCGTCTGCGGGGCGCCTAACTGCCGTCTGGGACTGCGAGTTGCGGTTGCCAAGATTGGTGCTGTATTGCCTGGCAACTTCGAGATCAAGAAGGCCAAGCTGCGGGGGCAACCATCGCACGGCATGCTCTGTTCATATAGCGAGCTTGGGATCCCGGTGGAAGCCGATGGCATCATCGAATTGCCAGTGGATGCACCAATCGGAGCGGATCTACGCGACTATCTGCAACTCAATGATGTGATGATCGAAGTGGATTTGACGGCCAACCGTGCTGACTGTCTGAGCATTGCGGGCTTGGCGCGCGAGATTGGCGTCTTGAATCGCAGTGATGTCCAAGCACCGCAGTGGACACCTGTGGCTGCCACGTCGGATGCCGTGTTCCCGATCAAGGTCGCGGCTCCCGACGCTTGCCCTCGTTATTTGGGGCGGGTCATCAAGGGGTTGAATGTCAGTGCTGCGACGCCATTATGGATGCAAGAGAAGCTGCGTCGCTGTGGTATGCGCTCTATCGACCCGATCGTCGATGTGACCAACTATGTGATGTTGGAGCTGGGCCAGCCCATGCATGCCTTCGATCTGGCAACATTATCCGGCTCCCTGCAGGTGCGTCTGGCATCGGCTGGCGAAAAGCTGACTCTGCTGGATGAGAATGAAGTTAGCCTGAATGCCGATACCCTGGTCATCGCCGATGAGAAGGGGCCGTTAGCCATTGCTGGTATCTTTGGTGGATTGCACTCCGGTGTCTCGGCGCAGACCCAAGATATTCTCCTGGAGTGTGCCTTCTTCAGCCCATTGGCCATCAAGGGGCGCGCTCGCAGCTACGGTTTGTCCACGGATTCATCCCATCGCTTTGAGCGTGGTGTTGATAGCCAGTTGCAACAGCGCGCAATGGACCGCGCCTGCCAGCTGTTGCTGGATATTTGTGGTGGTGAAGCGGGGCCGGTCGTTGCAGTTGAGTCTGATGATCACCTGCCGAAGGCGGAACAGATCACTCTGCGCCGTGAAAAGCTCACCCGCGTGGTCGGCATCAGTTTTGACGATGCAGTGGTCACCGAAATTCTGACTCGTCTTGGTCTGCAGGTTACTGTGACCGCGGAAGGTTGGCAGGCGCTC
>JAGOXX010000039.1 GCA_018059485.1 Aeromonadaceae bacterium
TGGCGGCTGACGAAGCCCGTGAAATCAATTTTTTATTGGACACGCGCCAGACTGGGTGTGTGCAATTGGCTCGGAACGACACCCTCTGGTTACTCCAGTTTATACCGGATCGTCACCCCGAATGGCTTCTTTCCGCCCATCCACTCGCCAACTCACTCTCGCATACCAGCGTACAGGCGCTTGAAGTTCTGGAGCTGGAAAAACAGGTAACTCGTTGTTCAGATCTGGAACGAAATCGGCATATTCTGCAAACTCTCTATGGGGCTACAGGTTGTGAACGACTCCTATTGTGGGAGCTTGATGGCCAGCGGATGACGCCCCTGTTCATGTTCGGCAGTGGTACTCTTCCGCCAGCCCAAAACGTCGCCAGTCACTATCTCAAGGCATTACGCGCCCGCAAGAGCTTAGGGTTTTCCGATATTCCGCACCAACCTATGCTCAAGAGTCAGAGTTATCTGGTCACGGAGAACATTCACGCGCGACTGGATGTCTTGCTGGTCAACGAGGGTCGCCCATGTGGTGTCCTAACCCTGGAGTACCGCTCCTTCCAGCAGAGCTTCCCCCCATTGACTTTTCAACTGGCAGAAAAAGCGGCCAGCTTACTACTGACTCAACCACCGACACCCCACTTCGACGATCTGTATTGGTTGCAAGATTTTAATCTGCGGATTTCCAGCAGTAGCGGCAGTGCCTATTTTTCCAACCTAGCTCAGCTACTCGCCGAGCAGTGTCAGGCCAGTCAGGTGTTGATATGGCGTAAGCAGCTGCGCGAAGGTGAGCCTCACCTCGTCAGCATGACTCGCTATGATCGTGGCAGTTGGTTGAGTGAACAAGTCATCGCCTTACAGCAGTCGGCCTGGAGCCGGTTAGCCGGGAACGACACACAACGCCTATCAGGCCACGAACTGCAACCAGTGAGTGAGTTGTTTGAAGAGTATGGAGCCCATGAGGCGCTATTGAGCTATCCATTACTGGATGACAATCAGGAGTTGATGGGACTGATCTGTCTGCTGTTTCGCAACGCCCCGCCTTTGGATGCTCCCTTGGAGACAATTTTGGCCCTCACCGCACATCGCACCGAAGGTGAGTTGTTGCGGAGGCGATTTGAAGAGGAGTTGCAACTGGCGCAGGCAACATTTGACTCTCCACTGGCGGTCATAGTGGTTGATGCCTTGGGCTTTATCGAACGGGTCAATCCGGCCTTTACCTCGATGACAGGCTTCTCCGCAGATGCCGTCATCAGTCGGCATATGAAAATGCTGCGGCCCAGTTTCTACGACGATGAGTTCTACCGTTCATTACAACAAACCTTACAGCATCAAAACCATTGGCAAGGTGAGGAAAAGTTGCTCAAAGCCAATGGATTCTATTTCCCGGTCCGACTCACCATCACGGCAATCCGTCATCATGAGAAGATCAGTCACTACATCTGCACCTTGGATGATATCTCGGAGCGGCGCCAGAATGAGCGCCAGATCGAGCGGCTGGCCTATTACGATGATCTGACTGAATTATTCAACCGTCGGGCCATGCTCGAGCAGTTGGAGATGGCGCTGCAGGAAGCCCTGGAGCTGCACATCTTCGGGGCCTTCATCCTGCTGGATATAGACCATTTCAAAAACATCAATGACTCCCTAGGCCATACGATTGGGGATAAGTTGCTCAAGGCTATGGTCGTCCGGTTGCAAAACAATGTTGGGCAACAATTGACTATCGCCCGCGCCTCAGGGGATCAATTTGCATTATTGGCCAAAGACTTGGGGAGCAGCCTGGTGGCTGCTCGCATTCAGTGCGAATATCTGGTCCAAGAGATCGCCTCACTATTTACCAACCCCTTTGATATTGATGGCATCACGTTGCACGTGACCGGCACGCTTGGCATCAGTCTGTTCCCAGATGAGGTTCCTTTTGAGGCAGTCATGCAGCAGGCTGATACGGCTGTCCATATTGCCAAGCGGCAAAGTGGTGGTGGACATGCCTTCTTCACCAGTGACATGGGACGGGCAGTCCGGCGGCGTCTGGAACTGAATAACCAATTGCGCGATGCCCTGCACAAGGAGGCATTCCAGCTCTATTATCAGCCTCAATTCTCGGTCGCGGGCGGTGAACTGGTCGGCGCCGAAGCACTACTGCGCTGGGAAAATCAGGGTCAGTTTATCTCCCCAGCCGAATTTATTCCGGTCGCAGAAGAAACCAGTCTTATCAATGATATTGGTCTGTGGGTTCTCCAACGGGCTTGTACCCAGTTTGTCTACTGGCAGAGTCATGGAATCAGATTGCCGGCCATTTCGGTCAACGTCAGTGCCCGCCAATTCCACCATAGGGATTTTCTCCCGCAACTGGAGCAGATCATGCAGGAGAGCGGGATCCCGGCCGCCTGCCTGATGCTGGAGCTCACGGAATCGGTCGTACTGGAAAACCTTAAAGAGACCATCCAGAAGATGCAGGCAATCCGCCAACTGGGGATCCACCTCTCCATTGATGACTTTGGTACCGGCTACTCATCGCTCGCCTATCTCAAAGAGTTACCCGTCAATGAGGTCAAACTGGATCGCAGCTTTATCATGCGCCTGGTAGAAGAGCATAAAGACCGGGTCTTGGTGGCGACCGTCTTGGCCCTGGCCGAAGCCATGGAGTTTTCAGTGATCGCCGAAGGGGTCGAGACCGAAGAACAGCTGCAGGTTCTGCGCGATCTCGGCTGTGATAACTTTCAGGGTTTCCTGCGTGCTCGCCCCATGTCTGCCTCACAGTTAGAGCAGATGTTTCATCCGCTAAAACACAATGGGTAATCAGCGATGGTTCCGTAGCCGCCCCACCATGGGGCGGCTAAAATTCAAACTTGTAGAAGAGATCCAGCGCCTGGTTTAACCCACTCATGACCTGCACATAGAGCCTCGGCATCAATTCATAACGCAGGCGCACCTCGCTAATCGAGGTAAACACCCCCATGCCATACTGCAGTTGCAAACCTGGCATCAGATAGCCGCTGATGGAAACCTGAGTCTCGTCACCACTGCCGCTGGAGTCGAGGCTGACATCGCTAAAGCCAAATGTTTCAGCTATGTCCGAAACCACGCCATTGGCCTGACTTAAACCAGCCCCGAGCAGGATACCTGTCATCGCCTCATCATTGGAGGTGGTACCACTGCTGGTCGAACTTTTCCCACGCAGCAGATACGAGAGTTTTTCCGATTCGGCCAGTTGTGGCTCCGAGTAGATTTCGATCTTCGGTTGGGCCACAGGACCGGTCACCTTGACACCGACCGTGATGTCTTTGTCTTCCATGGTCTCCGGATCGCGCTCGGCTTTAACCAACAAATAGGGGGCCGCAGGATTGCCACTAAATTGCAGCTTCCCTTCACGGATCAGCAGGTTCTGGCCAAAGGACTTGAATCGCCCATCATCGAGTGAAATGACGCCATCGGCACGCAGCGGCACCTGGGGATTTTGCACCAAGCGCAATCCCCCGACCAGCTTGGTTTTGAGTCCCAGCGCATCGAGCCGGACATCGCCCCCCAGCCCCACAGAGAGATCCAGCCAGATCGGTAATTGCACCCGCTTCGCAGGTTGCGCGGCCCGCCGCTTGGTGACTATCTCGACGTCATCTGAGACAGAGACAGCGCTATCTGGCAGCGACTTCACCAGGATCCGGGCCCACGGGATCCGTACCTGCCCCGTCAGGCGGATCTCCTGGCCAAAGAGCAGAACCAGATTTGAACTGACCCGAGCGCGGCCATAACCAGCCAGACCAACCTCCAGAGTGTCTGCCAACAGGGTAATAGAGCCGTCCGGCACATCTCCGGCCCAGCTCACCCGACCGGTGAGTTCCATGGTTCCCTTACCCACCTTCATGCGTCCACTCAGACGGGCTGAAGCGCCATCGATCAACAGCTCACTCGAGAGATCCGTGATCTTGGCCAATTCGGCCGAGGTCTCGATGATCCCCTCCTGCAGGGTGACCTTACCGTAGAACAGAGGTTTCGCCAGGGTGCCAGCCATACGGCCATTGGCATTAATCCGTCCTCGAGTATTCTTTAGCTCGTCCATCAAAGGAGCCAGACTGTACAAGCGCAGATCGTGGATTGCCAACTCACCACCCAAGGTTCTCTCGCCCATTGGATCGCTGATCAGCAGGTTGATATCGGCACGACCAAGTTGCCGGGATGCGAAGTGCAGGACCACAGCCCCCTGCTGTTCATCCAGGGAGGTCGACAGGGATAATTTGTCATAGGCCGAGACAAACTTATCGGCAATCAGCTGGCCAGGCTCACTAATCAACGCCAGATTGGCATGGGGTATACCCCGACGCCAGCCGACTCGCCCTTCGAGTCCCAAGGTCGCGATCCAATCCATCCGCTCGGGAAACAGCGGTCTGAGCTTCTGTGTTGCAAATTGGGTCAACGCCAGATCAAGGTCCCCCTGCTCACCCGATAGTTCCGCGGCCTTGAGGCACAATGATGCGTCATCGGAGCGCCAGCACTGAGCCCCAAGTGCCACCTGGCGCATAGATGCCGCAACGCTGATGCTCAGAGGAGCATCCAGTTGCCAACGACCTATCAGTGTGTCGAAGTGACCCGAGCTCAGCTCCCCCTGCCACCGCTTTCCTCGCCACTGACCATGTAGCCGCAACTCGCTGGCCAGCGGATTGCCCGCGAACGATAGCCGAAGATCGTGTGACTCTTCAGAGCCCTTTAATGATAAAAGCAGATCCTGAATACGAGTCGAACCGGAGCGCAACCGTCCCAAACTCATCTGCAGATCGCCCTGCCAGATGCGCCCCATCGTCAGGGCACCTTGAGCCTGCAAATCATGCATTCTCACGCCGGATAAGATGAGTCTTTCTGACTGCAGTTGTCCCTTCACCACTGGCTGTTTAGCCGAACCACTCAGATCAAACTGAGCTTTAACGGCCCCCTGTAATTCGGGATGGAGCAGCCCCAGATCGGTTGCATCCAGGCTGGCCCTAGCCTGCCAATTGCGACCAAGGGCTCCATCCAACAGCATCCGATTGCTACCACTATTCAGACGAATATTCTCAAACCGCCACATCTGCTGGTCATCACCGCTCAGCCGCCCCGAGAGGGCCAAGGGGTAGCCATTGAGCTGGCCATTGGCCTGCATCGACGGGATCTTCAACTGCCAGTGAGGAGCACGATAGACGAACTCGGTTGCCAGCTTGGCACCGATGCGCCCTGAGAGCTCAGGGAGCCAGGAGTTCAGATTGCCACTCTTGAGCTCGAGGTTGCCAAGCCAGTGCACTCCTCGCTGCCAGTCAAGCTTCCCCGTCAGCGCCAACGCTCCATCCGGCGATGTGAGTGACAGGGGTTTAATCTCTACCCCCTGCAAAGAGCCCTTCAGGCTTAGATCCAGCTTGGCATGGGGAAGATCCAGTATTTCGCTCTGGCTATGGAGCGTCATCTGATAAGCCGAGAGATGGCCGGATGCCGAGAGTTTGCCATTGAGTAGGCGAAGATCAGGCTTCCCGCGCAACGGCCATTGCAATTGTTTCCAGATCAGGGACGTCTCAAAGGGCAGATCCGGAGCCAGCGTATTGAGCCGCAGTTTGAGCTCGGCCCCCTCTTTGCCATCCAGCCCCAGTTTGCCCTGCAAATCGGTCAATGGCCCTGCTACCTGCAGTGTGGCCCGCCGCCCATGCAGCTGTTTGTCCAACCAATCGACCTTGGAGAGCCCCTTGAGCGTCACCTGCATCGGGTAATAGTCGACAAAACTCATCGTCCCCTGCAGAGCCAGATCCCCGAACGAATGCGCCACATCCAAGGCATCTACCGTCAGCTCGGTCCCGACGAATTGACCTTGCAACGACACATCGAATAGGCCCGTATCAAAACCAACCTGATGGTAACGGGCTCGCTGTACTGCAAACTGCTCAACCGTCAGATCAAAGGGGAAGAATACAGTCGGTAAGGTCTCAATCTGCTGGCGAACCTTCTGCTCATTGAAGGGCTCCCGCAGCAGAGCCTCCGGCTTGGCACTCGGGCGCTCAGGCTTGGCATCAGGATCCGGCACCGAGGGCAGCAGTTGCACATCGACATCAGACGACTGGCTCGAAATCAATCGCAACTGGGTACCCTGCCAGCTCGCAGACGCCTGCAGTTGCGCCACCCCTACCACCACATCGGGAGTCGCGATACGGAGTCGAGCCACCGTCAGTTGTTTCAGTTGCAGATCCAAAGGGAGGTAAATGAGGCTATCGGCTTCGCCCGACTGAGTAGTCGGCTCAGGTTCATCCGGCGCATCATTGGCAGCGTCCGAGCGGTA
Source organism: Aeromonadaceae bacterium (assembly GCA_018059485.1). Classification (GTDB taxonomy): domain Bacteria; phylum Pseudomonadota; class Gammaproteobacteria; order Enterobacterales; family Aeromonadaceae; genus Pseudaeromonas. The sequence goes on from JAGOXX010000039.1 coordinate 6,280, forward strand.
AATCAGACTACCGTTCGAGAGCACCAGATCATCGATAATCAGGCGCCCACTCAGCAAGGAGGCCAACTGCCAGTCAAACGTGAGATCATCAGCCTGAATTTCCAGCGCAGGCGAGTCATAACGCAGCCCATGCAGCCGCAATCCCCGCCCCAGATGGCCATCCACCAATTCGCCCTGCAGGGTCGGCATGCTAGCCTTGAGTTGTTGCCATATCAGCTGATTACCCGCACTGGTGAACAGCAGCACCCCCAGCAATACCAGGATCAGCAACATCATGCTGCTAAAGGCAACCAGGGTCAGACGTAACCAACTCATAGCTCAGCCCCCAGACCGAAGTGCAGACGCCAAGGCACATGAGTTTCCGACACGCCGAACCCCAGATCCAACCGGATTGGCCCCAGCGGTGAGAGCCAACGAGTCCCGAAGCCAGTACCTACCTTGAGCGGCTCATTGTAGTTATTGGTCGCCGTCCCGGCATCGATGAAGGTGGCCAGGCGCCAGCGCTCGGCGATCGGATGTGCATACTCGATTGAGCCAGTTGTCTCGTAGCGAGCCCCCGTCAGCTTGCCACTGCTATCGACCGGGGAAACCGTCTCGAAACCAAAACCCCGGATCGATTGATCCCCACCGGCAAAGAAACGCAAACTGGGAGGAATGTCATCCAGATTGGCTCCTATGATGGCGCCTTGCTCAAAGCGCGTGGTAAAGCGCGCGCCCTCCCACGGGGTCCGTAACCACTTGGTGCGACCACTCACCCGTGTAAAGCCCAGATCAGACCCCCAGGCTTGCTGAGAAAACTCTGTCGTCAACAAGACGCGATCGCCCCACTCCGGATCGACACCTCTGTCCATTCGCAGACGGTTCAGCGTCACCCCTGGCAACAGCAGCAAGCTGTTGCCTGAACTTAACCCTTGCGTGAATGATTCATACTCCAGGCGCACAAAGTAGTCCCGCTCCCAATCGCCCAGTTTTTTGGTCCAGTAGTGCAGACCCGCCTCGGTCTTGCTGGAGTCGGTGTCATTGAGGTTGGTCCGCTCATAACCGGTCTGCAAGTTGTAGTAGTCATTGATTGGATCCTTACCCGGGATCCGATAGTTAAATTTCAGCTCTTGAGAGGGTTCAGAGACATTGAACTGGGCCGACAAACTATGCCCATACTGATTCAGCCATGGCTTTTCCCAGTTCACCTGGATCCGCGGCCCCTCATCGGTCGAATAGCCGACCCCGGCCTCGACCAGATTGGAACTCTTGGGCTCTAACCCGATATAGACAGGCACCCGATAGTCCTTCACCTCATCAAGCAGTGGTCTCACATCCACCTGACGAAAATAGCGAGTTTCCGACAGATTTTGGCTCAGCGTCGCTAGCTGCTGAGCCTGGTACGGATCGCCCGCCTTGAACGTCAGCAGAGGCTCAATGAGTCGCCGGGACTCGGTTACCCCGACGATACGAGGTTCTGCGAATTGATAGCGGTGGCCGCTGGATAACTCGATGATGATGTCTGCTGCTTGTTGTTCGGGGTAGACCTTGACCCGCGATTGCACCAATTCCGCGTCGAAATAGCCCCGATTGGCGGCTCGGTTGAGCAGCGATGTCTTGATCTCCTCATACTTGCCGTGATGCAGCACATCCCCTTTCTTCAGGGGTAGCTGCTTGAGCAGACGATCAAAGGCCTCATCATTGAGAGCGTCACCCAACAGACGGACATCCAACGTCCGGATCCGTACCGGCTCGCCCGGTGTTACCCGGACATGCAGCACGGAGTCATTCTGTTCGTCCAGCTCCAGTACCAGGGTGGATTGATAAAAACCCTGAGCCTGCAACCCCTTTGTCACCGCCGCCTGAATTTGCTCACGGCGATATTCAATACGGCCAGGCTGGATACTCGGCAGAGCAGCCAGATGGATTTCTACGTTCTCTTTGACATCACCTTTGATGCCCTCGACGTCGTAGCGCAACACCTTAGCAGACGCGTACGGCGCCCACACCAAAGTCAGCAGCAGAGCAGTGATGCCGCCAAGACGCCCAATGCAGCCGGAGAAAATGAGAGAGAAGATGGCTGAACGGCTATTCACGTTATTTTTTTGCTCGCAGTTAAGGACAGACAATCAGCGCCAATCGAGATCCGACCGATTGGGCGGATAGTACCATAGAGGCTTTCAGCGAACAGCCTACCGTGAATGGACTTGCGAGTCTGATGACAATCATCGAAAATCCGCGTTTTGATTATTATCGGACTCCATTGGATGAAAGCTGCTGCTTTACATATTCTGGTCAAGACCCGCCCTGAATGTGACGCTCTCAAGAAAAAATTGGCCACTGGCGCTCATTTTGGTGATCTAGCCCGTCGTCACTCCCTCTGCCCATCCGGCAAACGTGGCGGCGATCTCGGCGAGTTCCGTCAAGGACAGATGGTTAAAGCATTTGATGATGCGGTGTTCAAAGGAGCTCTGTTGACAGTCCAAGGCCCCATCAAGACCCAATTCGGCTTTCATCTGATCAAGGTTCTCTATCGTAACTGATCATGTCCGCCAGCCCCGGGACGATAACTACTCTCATCTAATAGTGGATATTTTCTTGCCCGGAGGTTAGCCTACTCGGGCTTATTCTCAGGGCGGGGTGCAATTCCCCACCGGCGGTAAATTCAGCTGTGTTGTACGCAGATGAACAGCCCGCGAGCGCCTTGTTCCTCCCAGAACAAGGGTCAGCAGATCCGGTGTGATTCCGGAGCCGACGGTATAGTCCGGATAAAAGAGGATATGACAGCCATCTTCAACGGTAGCCAAACTGGCACACCGTCTGCTGCATTTCCATGCCCTGATTCAGGTAATCATTTGACTAATCAGGAATATTTACCATGGATCAGACTCTACTCTCTCAATTTGGATCCCCGATTCACAGGGTTGAAACTGCGCTGGAGGCCCTGCGGGCCGGTCACGGCGTTCTCGTCGTCGATGACGAGGATCGCGAAAACGAGGGCGACCTCATCTTTGCTGCAGAAACCATGACGCACGCCCAGATGGCGCTGATGATTCGCGCCTGTTCCGGCATCATCTGTCTCTGCCTGACCAGCGAGCGGACCCGCCAGTTGGCACTACCCATGATGGTCGAAAGTAACTCCAGCCAATTTCAGACAGCGTTCACCGTCACCATAGAGGCGGCCCGAGGTGTGACAACCGGGGTATCGGCCCAAGACCGACTAACAACCATTCGTGCCGCCATTGCCGATCATGCTCAACCCCAGGATCTGCATCGGCCAGGTCATGTCTTTCCGCTGCGCGCACGCGATGGCGGCGTGCTGGTACGCCGAGGGCATACCGAAGCTACAGTCGATCTGATGAGGCTGGCCGGTCTCAAACCCTATGGTGTCTTGTGTGAATTAACCAATGACGACGGCAGCATGTCACGCCTTCCCGAGGTGGTGGCCTTTGCGCAACAGCATCAGATGGTAGTTCTGAGCATCGAGGATCTGGTCGCTTATCGTCGGCTTAACGAACAACTCGCCAGTTAAGTAAAGCAACGAGGGGCGTCATGACGCCCCTTTTCATCCCAATCCGCTCTGTTCAACGGCTCTGGGGAGCTTGCTTATGGCCAAAACAGCTCCGCATCGTCATCTCAATCGCCCGCAAAACATCTTGCCGACTGATGGTGCCAAGCAAGAGTCCATTCTCATCAACAACCGGATAGATTTTGGGTTTGGGACCAGCCATTCGTTGTGCCAGTTCAATGATGCTATCGTCCGGCGCCACCGTCAGCACAGTCTTGCTCATCAACTGCTCAACACTGGCCATCTGCTGGCAGGTGTACGAGGCTTCAATACCGGCCCGCAAACAATCATGCTCTGAGAGAAAACCCACCAGTTGCTTCTTCTCATCAACGACCGGACCTCCCGTCATGCCAGCCGTAAGAAGGGCATGAATCGCCTCATAGACGGTCTCTCCCGGCCGGAAAATAACGGGCCTGGGGTTCATATATTCTTTAACGCGGATGGCTTCCATGACGGTCCCCTGCTGTTGAGTCCTGTTAAGCATAGTTCCATCAAGGCCGCTCTGCGCATAAGCAAAAGGGCTGCCTGAGGCAGCCCTTGTTACGCTACGCGAGCAGCCATTAATTGATCGGGCCACGACGCAAGGCTTCGATCCGCTGTTCCAGTGGCGGGTGGCTCATAAAGAGTTCGCTGATCGAACGCTTGCCGTTGATACCGAAGGCCATCATGCTCCCTTCCAACTGAGGCTCATGTCCCTGGCGTAGACGTTCAAGCGCCGCAATCATCTTATTGCTTCCAACCAACCGAGCAGAACCGGCATCGGCTCGGAACTCACGCTGACGGGAGAACCACATGACAATGACAGAAGCCAGAATGCCAAAGATCATCTCCAGCACAAAGACGGTAGCCATATAAGCCAGACCACTCAGACCCGCACCTTGTTCCTCGTCATCGGAACGTAAAAAGTTGCTGATCAGACCAGCCACGACGCGCGCAAAGAAGATGACGAAGGTATTCACCACCCCCTGGATCAGGGTCAGGGTTACCATATCGCCATTGGCAATGTGGCTTACCTCATGAGCCAGTACGGCTTCAGCCTCATCCCGGCTCATGCTGTACAACAGACCGGAACTGACTGCCACCAGGGCGTTATTGCGATTAGCGCCCGTCGCAAATGCGTTCATCTCGGGTGAGTCGTAGATCCCGACTTCCGGCATACCGATCCCAGCCTGTTGGGCCTGACGGGTTACCGTAGAGAGTAACCAGTGCTCCATCTCGCTGCGCGGTTGTTCAATCACCTGCACACCATAGCTGCGCTTTGCAATCCATTTGGATATCAGCAGCGAAATGAATGAACCACCAAAGCCGAAAACGGCGGCCATCAACAAGAGACCTCCCATTCCCTGGCGGTTAATTCCCAACCAGCTCGACAGTACACTCAGTACGATCGATAGCACCAACATTACGGCCAGATTGGTGGCCAGGAATAACAATACGCGTTTCATGGAGACTCCTTAAGGCATCTTCACACAGAGACTACTCTGCAATGGCGTCATTGATAACATAAATCAGCGTGGAAAGGCATCAGTCAAAATCAGCCTAATTGTTCGTTATAAACTGACAGACAACAGCATGATACCGAGTTTTGCCCGGACTCTGATCGTCGCAGTACGACTGTATAATAGGGGCAAGATACTGAATTTCAATCAAATAAAGCAAAACGCAGGCGCCATACCGATTGTAGAGCGCCAGATTAAAGGAGAGAGGGGTTACACCAGTGCGGAGAGATCCAGATACTGACCCAGATCCGATTCAAACGGTCTGGCCAGATAGGGGATCTCGCCGAGGAACGGAGCCGGTAGCAGACTCTTGAGCGTATCCAGATTGGCCTTGTAGTAGCTCATGCCAGGATGGATACGGTTGACGCACCAACCGGCAAGATTCAGGCGATCATGTTCAATCGCTTCACAGGTCAGCATGGCATGGTTTAAACAGCCCAATTTGGCACCAACAACCAGGATCACCGGCAGATTTTCATGACGCACCCAGTCGGAGAGAAAATGGCCATGACCGATTGGCAGACGCCATCCACCCGCTCCTTCGATGAAAATCATATCAGCCCCGGTCTCTTTGAGACGACTCAGGCCACTACTGAGCACATCGAATTCGATGGGAACACCACACTCATCGGATGCAATATGTGGCGCTATATGAGGTTCAAAGCAGTAGCCGACTAACTCCTCATACGCCAAGTGCAACGAGGTGTTTTTTTGCAGCATCACCACATCCTGGTTGCACAAACCCTCCTCCATCAGATCACAGCCCGAGGCAACTGGTTTATAAGCAGCCGTCAGCAATCCCCGCTTGTTCGCCGCACGCAGCAAGGCGACAGTCGAAACTGTTTTGCCAACTTCTGTATCAGTGCCTGTGATGAAAAAGGTTTTTGTCATCGTGTCAAAACTCCGTAGCAAACTTCATAACTGAGCGGCAACAGCCCAGTGTAATCTCTTTGAGATTCATACGCTTGTTGTAGTTCAAACAATCGGTTTCGTCCACCCAAACCAGTGGCGCGATGACCGGTGACCTGATTGGCACCGATCCCCTTGAGA